>JBGSHH010000137.1:0-8428 GCA_041752355.1 Pirellulaceae bacterium
AGGATGTCACGCTCGCGAATCAGCTCTATCGCAATCGGCAAAGCCTCTCGCCGTTGGCGGTGGTGCAACTGGCGCTCACCTTCGTGCAGATGGATCGCAAGCAAACGGCAGCGGAAATGTTGACACTGCTGGATAACCACAACTTCGATCAACCTGCGGCCGATGCTACCAAGCAAACGTCGCATCAATCCGGCGCCGAATTGCGAGCGCTGTACGCCTTGGCCCTGGATCATGTCTCTCCCACCGACGCGAAGTTGACGGCGCAAATAGATTGGCTGATGGCGCATCGTACCGGCCATCGTTGGTCGCCTGACAAGGCGACGGGTCCGGCGATGCAAGTCCTCTGTCGTTGGTACGCCCGCACCAAATTCCAAGGCGAGAAATACAAGCTCACCATCTTCGTGAACGATTTGCTCGCCCGAGAGGTCGAGTTCGACGCCGACGCGCGGACGCAGACCCTCGATATCGATAGCAAACTTCTCAAGCTCGAGAAGCCCGATCAACGCGTCCGCTTCGAGATCACCGGTCGTGGACGATTCACCTATCAATGCGTCCTCGGCGGCTTCGTGCCCAGTGACAAGCTCGCTAGCACCACCACGTCGTACAAGGTCGAGCGGTTCTATGAGCCGGCGCAACTGGAACTATACGGCGAAACGATACCTCGCGGCTTCGATGTGATCGCCGGCGCCGTGCAACCCTTCCGCAACGAACTGAAGGAACTCCCTGTCGCCAAACGCGGACGGGTGGAACTGCATATCACCCGGCCCGGTTTGCGCGCTGATACCGCCGATGATCTGATCGAATATCTGGTGGTGACCGAACCCGTTCCCGCCGGAGCAACCGTCATCGAAAACACCATCGCAGGCCAGTTCGATCGCTATGAACTCACGTCCAGTGGTATCACCTTCTATGTCGGCGCGCGTCGCCAGGTCGGCGTGATATCTTATGACGTGCATGGCTACTTGCCTGGCAAGTATCGCACCACGCCCACCGTCGTTCGCAACGCCTATCGAGCCGATCAGATCGCTGTCGCTACTCCTAAAGCGCTGGCCGTGCTGGAACTCGGGGCCAAGAGTGGCGACAAGTATCGCAACAGTCCGCGCGAGTTGTACGAACTTGGCCAACGGCACTTCAATCGAGGCGAACTCGCCTTGGCTGCGCCCCACTTGCAGGAGTTGTTCAATCAATGGAGTCTGGGCGGCGACTACTACAAGGAAACCGCGCGGATGCTGCTTGATGTTTCCCTCGCCGCCGACAAACCGGCCGACGTGGTGAAGTACTTCGAGATCATCATCGAGAAATTCCCCGATGTCGAACTCTCCTTCGCCAAGTTCATGCAAGCTGGTGAAGCCTATCACCAGATCGGCGAATACGAACGAAGCTATCTCGTGTTCCGCGCGGTGATTGAAGCCAGCTTCCTCCGCGAAAGTCGCGTGGCCGGCTTCCTGCAAGGGCAAGGGGAGTTCCCCCGCAGCGTCGATGTAATGTCGAACCTGCTGGCGGAATACCCGACCGAACCGTATGTCGCTTCCGCCGCGTATGCTTTGGCGCAGAACATCTATGCCAAAGCACCGGACGCCGCCGCCGATGCCAAGCTGCGCGAAAAGCATGTCACGCGCGTCGATTTGATTCGTCAGGCGTGGCGGCGACTCGATCAGTTCCTCACGGAAAACCCCGACGATCCCGCCGCGGATCAGGCTTCGTTCTCGCTGGCCAACGCGTTACTCGATTTGGAGCTTTATGAGAAGGCGATCGAACGCTGCCAGAAGTTCGCGACGCGCTACCCCGATAGCGACTTTGTCGACAGCTACTGGTACATCATCGGCTTCTGTCACTACGCGCGTGGCGAATCGAAACAAGCGTTGGAAATGTGTACGAAAGTCGCGGAATCCAAACGCGTCGAGAAGGGGACTGGTCGCATGATCGAAAGCCCCAATAAATGGCAGGCGATTTACATTCTGGGTCAAATCCATCACAGTCTGGGCGAAGCCGAAGCGGCCATGCGCGAGTATGCCCGCGTGAAAGATCGCTTTGAGGACGCCCGCGAAGCGATCGATTTCTTCGCCGCCAAAGGCATCAAGCTGCCGGAAGTGACGACGATCAAACCTGGCGATGCGACGCAACTGGAACTAAAGTATCGCAACATTCCGACCGTCGATGTCACGGTCTATCGCATCGATCTGATGAAGTTCAGTCTCTTGCGGCGCAGCTTGCAAGAGATCACGCAGATCAACCTCGCTGGCATTCGTCCGATCCACGAAGAGACAGTGAAACTCGGCGATGGCAAGGATTTCCGCGAGAAGACCGAGCAACTCAAGATTCCGGTCAAGGACGAGGGAGCGTATCTGGTCGTCTGCCGCGGCGGCGATTTGTACAGTTCCGGCATGGTGGTGATTTCGCCGCTGGTGGCTGAAGTGCAAGAAGAAGTCGAGGCCGGCCGCGTGCGCACCACCATCCGCGACGTGGTCAAGAATAGCTATGTACACGGTGTCCATGTGAAGGTTATCGGCAGCCGCAACACCGAGTTCGTTTCCGGCGAAACCGATCTGCGTGGCATTCATATCGCCGATGGCATCCAAGGCGAAGCCATGGTGATTGCGCAAGCCGAAGGTGGACGGTACGCCTTCTTCCGTGGCACACGCGATCTTGGTCCTCCCCCCCCAGCAGCCAACGAACCGGCCCAGCCGCAAGCCGATGCGCCTGCCAAGCCAGCGCAGCAAACAGGCAAAGACGCCTTGCTCAACGATGTGAAAACGTTTAACAAGTCGATCCAGATGGAGCAGCAAAAGAACCTGGAAAACTTCTACGACAACGGCATCAACGGCGGCTTCGGCGGCGGTCTAGGTGGCGGCGTGTTTTAGAGGTGTGTTGGTTTCTGGTGACAAAGATCCCGCGCAGCTTCAGCGCGGGATCATTGATATCCAACATGTGGGCGATCGACGCCTCACCAGTCTAGAAGACACCGCCCACGACTGGGGGCGAATAGTTGGGTTCCCTGGGTGCCCAGCGCGTGCGGTAGCGATGCCGTGAAGTCGGCGGCGGCAACGGCTCCCGGTTGTCGTCTTCGCTGGTCGTGGGCTCCGACACGATTCGCAGGCCGCGAATCCCTTGCTGAACTTTGGACGCGCGCAAACTGGCGAACAAGCCGTTGATTTTCTCCTGCACCTGCCAGGAATTGTTGACAAGGAGCGCGCCTGTGGCGTGGTAGGGCGCGATGGTTCCTTCGCCGACACCGCCTTCTTTCCAGCTATTGGGTTCGATGCAGCTAGTAATCAATTCGATGAGCGAATCGTAATCGTCCCCATCGGGCGAGGCGATGAGATCGGCGACCGGATACACGATCTGGAAGTGATGCTGGGCATTGTAATCCTGGATGTTGGCAGTGGTGATGACCAGGCCATCCTGGGTCGGCGACCATCCCAGTTCAGATTCCCGGAGTGTCAAATCCAGAATCGTTCGCGCGGTTGCGTTGCGATGGCGACACGTTATCGGCGTATCGAGACTAATTCCCTGTGCCTCCAATTCCTTCTCATCAATCGCGATGCGTACGCCGGCCAGTTGCTGCATTTGAGCGGCAAATCGGCGCAGCGGCATTTTCGAAATATCGATGTCTTCGACCGTGCGATTGAGCGCGGCCATACTACTGGCCACCGATCGCTGCCCCGCCGCATCGAGCACCAAATGCGGCGTGTAATCTGGCTTGATCGAGTCATCCATCTCGAGCGCTACTTGTCGCGTCGGTCCATAGCCGTAATAGCCATAGCCGCCGTAACCTCCGCCCCCAAACTGCGCCTGCGCAGGCATCGGCAGCGCGCAGATGCTCAAGAATGCTACAAATCGCCACGCAATAGTCATTTTTGTTTCTCCGGTTCCCCTGGCAGCATTGTAGCCGTATTCACGGTAAGTGGCGAATCCACCGTTCCAGCCAAAGCCCCAGTTTTGCAATCCGCTCCGCCGCCAACTATACTCACGGCACTGCGAGTGCGGGGGCAATCGCATCTAGGGGCCGGTTCAGGCAATTCTTTCCACCGGCCAACACGAGGAGTTCTTCTGATGCTTCGTTTACGAATCTGGTGTTGTTTTCTCATCGCCGGTGGCCTGGCATCCGCCACCTTCGCCGCTGATAAATCGCCACCGCTGCCGGTGCGACGCGTCGTCCTCTTCACCTCCGGCGTCGCCTTTGTCGAACATCGTGGCGAAGTGGAAGGGACGCAAACAATTGACCTCGATTTCCACGTCGATGATATCAACGACCTGCTCAAGAGCATGGTCGTGCAAGATGAGGATGGCGGTCGCATTCAAACCATCACTTACACGCCGCAAGCGCCGCTGTCGGTGACGCTGGGCGAACTCAAGATCGATCCCTCGCGCATTCGTTCGCTAGGCGATTTGTTGCAACAACTGCGCGGCGAAAAAATACAAATCGACATGGTGCCGAACCTCGTCACGGGGCAAATTGTCGCCGTCGATCGCCGCAAGACACACATCCCACCAGACCAGGTCATCGAACAAGAGACGCTGCTTATCAAGACCGAAGCCGGGTTGCGCAATGTGCCGCTGGCCAGTGTCGCCAGTGTCAAACTGCTCGATGAAGCGCTCGATCGCGACTTGCAGCAAGCCCTCACACTGATCGCTTCGTCCAAGACGGACGACAAGAAGCGGGTCTCGCTGCACTTCCAAGGCGAAGGCAAACGCAAAGTGCGCATCGGCTACATCCAAGAGTTTCCCGTCTGGAAGGCCAGCTATCGCCTGGTGCTCGACGAGAAGCAAGAGCCGCAACTGCAAGGCTGGGCGATTGTCGAGAACACCACCGATCATGATTGGAAGGATGTCGAAGTCGCGCTCGTCAACGGCCGCCCGGTGTCGTTCGTGATGGATCTTTATTCGCCGATGTTTCTCGCGCGCCCGACCGTGGTGCCGGAACTCTTCGCCGGGCTCGCGCCGCGCCGCCATGCCCAAGACCTGGCTGCCGCGGAACAAGCCTTTCGCAATCAGGCAGGTGGCTTGGGCGGTGGCATGGGAGGCTTCGGCGGCGGCGGGCTTGGCGGTGGACTTGGCGGTGGTGGATTAGGTGGTGGAGGCCAACGGCCGTTTGTCACGTCGGTGGTGCCAGTCGTAGATGAGGGTCAACCTTTCGATCCGCGCACCAGTTTTCAAGTCGCGGGCACAGGCGCCACCGTCGGCACGTTCTTCCGCTTTAAGTTAGAGCATGGCGTCACGCTCGCTCATCAACAATCAGCCTTGCTGCCGATTGTCGATGCCGCAGTCAAAATCGAGCGAACCGACGTCTATAACGAAGCTTCGCAGCCCAAGCATCCGCTGGCCGCGATCGAACTCACCAACAGCACGAAATCGCAACTCATGTCGGGGCCGCTCACCCTGTTCGATGGCGGCGAGTATGCTGGCGATGCCGAACTCCCCAATCTTCCGCCTGGCGGCAAGCGGCTGATCTCTTACGCGCTCGACTTGAATGTCGAAGTGCTGTCGCAAGAACCGTCCCAGTCGCCAGAAAAGATCACGACGGTGAGTTTCAAAGAGGGCACCGCCACCGTGACGCGACGTCGCCAACGCAGCCAGACTTATACCATCAAGAACTCCAACGCCGAGCAACGTAAGGTGCTCGTGGAACAGCCTCGCGAAGATGGCTGGAAACTCATCGCTCCCGCTAAGCCGCAAGAGACGAGCAGCGATGTCTATCGCTTCGCTGTCGCTGCCAAGCCAGGCGTGTCGCAGACGCTGAACGTGAAGGAAGAACAAACGATCAACGAATCGATCGTACTAATCAGCAATCCCCAGCACGATCCGTTTGGTCCGACAGTGAACGAATCGCTCAACGCCAGTACTTATCTCCTCGCCCGCTCGGTGGCGAATCCTAGTGAAAATCTACAGGCGGCGCTGAAGAAGTGGGAGGAACAAAGCATGGCTATCAATCAAACGACGCTCGAACTCAAAAACGTGACCGACAAATCCGACGGCATCGTGAGGGACCAGGCGCGCATCCGCGAAAATCTGAAGGCGGTCCCGCCTGATAGCGATCTGCAACGGCGTTACCTGAAAACGCTCGACGATCAGGAAGGCGAACTCGCCAAGCAAAAGACGCAGGCCGCTGAACTGCAGAGTCAACTCAGCGACCAGCACGCCAAGCTACACAAGTTTTTGGCACAACTGACCGTGGAATGATCGGGCACCGCCGCGAACTTCCCCCCGCCGCTGGTGTCCTAACCCCAGGCGGGGCCGCAGTGAAGCAGGCCCACAGTCGTTGTTTTCGCTGCTCCGGAAGTCTCTGTCGCTGCGTCGGCAGGTCCGGATGTCATCTGGACAACCCCTCCCCGCCGCTTTACAATTTGCCGTTTAACGAACACGGGGCGGTAGCTCAGTTGGGAGAGCGCTGCGTTCGCAATGCAGAGGTCGAGGGTTCGAATCCCTTTCGCTCCACATCCAGACAGCCGTGGTCCACAAGGGACCACGGCTGTTTTTGTTTGACTGGATAAGCACTTACGGCGACATCGGTATTGAGCGTATCGTCCATCAAGCAGGCCACCAACTTGTCCACAAAGGACATCAGTGTGCTTGCGAGGTCAACATTTGGTGCAAGCGTTGGTGCAAGCGGCAAAGCTGGAAGCGAATCCAGCGCCCCGTGAACATCCAGTAGCTTGGTATCAGTGTAGATATTCATCGTCAAATCGATCGTCGAGTGGCGCATCGCGGCCTGGGCTGTCCTCGGAGCAACCCCACCCTTGCTTAGAAGCGTCCCGAAAGAGTGCCGCAACGCATGGAGGTCGAGTGTTCGACCGCGTTCGTCAACCTTCGCAATGCCAGCGGCAAGCAAATCGCGATCTAGTATCCGTAACAAGCCGGACGGCACGTTGAACAGCGGGGTATTCATGGGCAGTCTGCTTGCTCGCTCCTTAACCAACATATGGCCACCAGCAGCTCTTTGGAGACGCTCCAGCTTGCTCGCCAGCCATTCTTCCAATTCATCAGCCAGATCGCGTCTAATGGCGATTGTGGAACCTTGGCGGTTCTTTTCGTCGGCGGCGTGCAGGTCGGCACATGGATGCGTGCCTTCCAGGTGGAGTTGCCCAACGGTTAGTGAAGCCAACTCACCTTTACGCAAACCAGTGAGCACGAGCGTTTTGTAAATCAATGCTCGCTCCCAACCAAGGTGTTCCAACTCCGTACGGACTTCGCTTCGCACCTTGGCGGTCGACTGCCCCTTGTTCTTACCTCGCCGGATGGTTCGCGCTTCCTCTAGTGGTCGGCGTCGGGCAATATCCAACAAACGTTCCAATTCCTCTTCTGTCATGGATCGGCGCTTGCGCTTGGGATTCGACCTGGCGTCTGCGCGTGGAACTTCCTGAAATGGATTCGATATGAGCCGGTGGGTCTTCACGCACCAATTGCCGAACCCAACTAGCTCCTGCCGGTATTCGTTGCGATTGCCGGGGGACATTGGTTGGGAAGCGTTTGCCTGTAGAACGAGCCAGCGAGTCATTGCGTCGGCGTTCAAATCCGCAAGCCTTGCAAATCCACACTCCCGTGCCAGCCGCTCCAACCTCGATACCGTATTCTTGATTCGTACCGCGTTCAACCCTTTCATTTGCTGGTGGTCTCGGTAGGCGGCGAAGTGCTCCGAAAGGGGTGTGTTGTGGTGATCTATGACCGCATCTTCCTGAACCGTTAGCACGTTTGCCCGGACGAGTTCGGCCCGACGTTCGAGTTCCGCCAGCTTGCTCCTCGCTGCCGTTTCGTCTCGACATCCCGTGGCAAATTCGCGGACGATACTCTGGCCATCGCGGAACTTCGCGGTGTAGGTACGGGCGGTCATGGTAATCCGATCCTGACCATCACGCCCTTTCGTGACGTTTGCCGTGTGAGTTTTTCCCTTGGCGTCCTTCCATCGAGCCCACTGTTCGCCTTTGCGAACGAACCGCTCCGCGCTAGCTGGCATTGGCTTGGTAAACGTCTTGCGAAATACGGTTCCCATTTCCCGCTCCATGCCGTGCTATTTATTTTTCCGGACCAATTCCAATTGAAGGTAGCGTGCCAGTTTGTCAGCGACGTCCAGCCGCAATGATCGCTCACCGCGCAGGAACCTCGCTATGCTAGCGCGTGCAACGCCGGTGGCTTGCTCAAGGGTAAGCAATGGCAATCCACTCTCGGCGATAGCCGCACGGAGTGAATCCGATATCGAGGTGGGAATCTGCTTGCTCGCCATGATGTGCCAATTGTCACACCTAATTGACACTGTGTCAATTACAACCCCAGATCATTGGACCATGGCTTCCTAGTTCCGACTGGGTCTAGGGATGGATTGGCATCCACCATCAACCCAGAATTGAATCTCTTGCCGCCGCCATCGGACGAGTGATCCAAGTTTTGTCGGGCGTGGGAGTTTGCCCGCATCGGACAACCGGCGAACATGCCG
>JBGSHH010000138.1:0-15782 GCA_041752355.1 Pirellulaceae bacterium
GAGCGCGCCTGGCGAGGGCAGATCCTGGGACCACACGGCACCGGCAAATCGACACTGCTGCATTCGCTCGCGCCGCTGCTGGAAGAACAGGGCCGCGTGCTGGCTTGGTACGCGCAAAGCCAAGGGCAGAAACGGTTGGCGCTGACCAATGCCCAATCCCAAGCCTGGACCAAAAGTACGCAAGTTATTGTCGATGGTTATGAACAACTCGGCTTTTGGGCGCGCTGGTGGTTGAATCACGCCTGCAAGCGCGCTGGGGCAGGGTTGCTGGTAACAGCGCATACCGATGTCCGCTTGCCGACGCTCTTCACCACGCAGCCGAGTGACGAGCAAGTGCAGATCCTCGTGCGCGAATTACTTGATGGGGAGGATGTCGGCATCCGTCCCGACGATGTGTCGCTTTGCTATCAAACGCATGCTGGCAATGTGCGCGAGACACTCTTCGCGTTGTATGATTTGTACGAGCGGCGGCAGCGCGAACGATCGTAGCGATGCTAACGATCGCCATGGTCGCAGCGACTAGAGGCCCTGACGCGACCGCAAACTCTCGCCGGTTAGCCAACTCGCGTCAGTCCGCAGACTTTCGCTTTGTGGCAGGCTTTTCGCAGACGGCAGGTTGCACACCAAGTAGCACTTTATTCGCTGGCAGGGGACTGATTTTCTCTAGCGGCGCGCTTACCTGCGTCCTACCTTTGTGCGTAGAATTCCGCGCCGTGGAAAACGTCTAAAGTTTTTCCACGGCCAGTTCGCAAAGGTCGCTGCTATGAAGATTCGTTTAATGACACGCGCTGCTTGGGTCCGTTCACTCGCCGCCACCACGCTTGCCACGACGTTGCTCGTGACACCGGCATCGGCTGGCATTTGCGAATGGCTCACGGGCAAGCCTGCCGCGCCACCGACTCCTTATGGCCCGCCGATCTACACACCCAATCCCAATCCACCCATTGTCGGTTATGGCCCCACAGTGCCAGCGGGAACGACCGTTGCCCCAGCGGGATATCCTGCGAGCGGCGCGGTGCCGGCAGCTTCGGTGGCGCCGACACTCAATGCACCGCCATCAAGCTACACTCCGCCGTCAGCTTACTCACCACCGCCAACAACCTATGGCGCGAACTACGCGCCCGTGAGCGGTTGCCCGAACTGTGCGCCAGCCGTCACAGCGCCACCACAACCGGTTACCAACTACGTGCCGCCGACCTATCGCACGAACTGGGTACAAGTCCCCGTGACAACCTATCGCCCCGTGGTAACGACCGATCCGGTGACAGGCTTGCCGGTTAATGGCGTGCTACCTTGCACCACGTATCAATGGCAAGCCCGTCGCGAACCGGCCGGTTTGTTCAGCGGTTGGTTTGGTCGCAGCGCGCCGCCAGCGCCGGTAGTTGCCGCTCCAGTGGCACCTGTTGGTGTGCCCGTCGCGCAGCCTGTCGTTACCGGTTATGCGCCGCAAGGCTATGTCGGCAATGTGCCGGTGCCAGTGACTACGAACTACGCGGTAGCGCCGACGGTGCGAGGCTATGCTCCCGGTGCCGGTGGGTGTGCTTCGGGCGCTTGCCCCAACACCGTTATCGCTCCAGCGGCGGCGGCACCAGCGCCGTACGCGACGTTTCCCACAACGCCAGCGCCCACTGCACCCCTGACGACACCGGTACCGACCACGACTTTCCCCGCGTCGCCACCCAGTTCGTTTCCAGCAGTACCGCGACCATCGACCACACTGAGCACGCCACGCTTGCTCAATGGCGGCACTGCGCCGGCCGATGTGCGGCCCGAACTCGATCCTCGCGATTTGAATCGTGGTGGCGCCTTTGTGCCCGAGACGCGCAACTATGCCCCGGTGGAAGTGAATCCACAGCAGGTGGTGCCAGTGGAAACTCCGAAGATCGATTTGCCACCGCCGCCAGTGGATGATCTACAAAGTAATCGCGCGCCAATTCGTCAGCCCTCGTTCGTGCCACTGGGGCGCACGACCGATCAACCCACCAGCATCTCGAAGCCAGACAACAAGCTCCGCTTGGTGCCTGATCCCGACGCGCAACCTTTGGAACTACGCAAGCATGAAATTCCGCAGTTATTTAGCCCCGATGACCGCACCACGCAGAACATTCATTCGCGCGGCTTTTCGAGTGTACCAATCGCCTGGCCCGCCAAGACTAAGGCGCCGGAAGTGGTGGTGAACAAGCCGGTGTCGGAAACGAGCGAGATGTCGCTCGCGCCGGCCTTGGTGAAGCCAGTGCCAACGTCGATTCCAGCCGCCGAAAGGCTCGACGACAGCGGCTGGAAATCGCTGGCAAGATAGCAATTACTTGAAATGCACTTTGCAACCGCCGTCGTCACAGGCGTCGGTCTTGCCAGCAAGTTGATAGCGGCGCTTCGCGAGTTGTCGATAGCCCCATTGCCAAAGCGGCAAGCTAAAAGGAATGTGCATCACAGGGGCGACTATCCAAAGGCGCGGCATGAGGCGCGTGAGATAACGAAACGCTGCCGCACCGCCATATTGCTTACCTTGGGGATCGATGACGTACATCTGCTCCATTAGCATGTCGTGCGTCAGATTGGGCCAACGCTCGGCTACCAGCGGATCATGCAGCGACACAAACGCCAGACGATCTCCACCGTCCCAGCGATGCAAACGCTTCACCTGGGAAGTGCAGAAACGACACTGCCCGTCGTAAATCACGATCGCCGCCCCGGGCCGGTCGGCGGGCGAAGGTAGATCGTTTGAGGCTGTCGGTTTCGATTTGACCAGGGTGGCAGCCACGATATTCTTTCTTTGCCGGGGAGACGTTGTTTCGATCTATCAGATCAACCGTAGTCGAGCGCGGACGGTAACTCGGCGTAGAGAATTGTAGGCTTTTTGGGCAGAGGGAACCAAGGCGAATGCCAGGGCGTCTTAAGGATATGGATGGCTGATGGCTGAAGAAAGCCTGTCAAAAATGCGGATTCCACTGCCGCGCCGAAGCGGGCAAACAGCAAACACGTTACTGTAACCTGTTTTCCAACAACGGCTTGCAAGAATCCATCCCCATCCACAAGATCCATTGAACACTTGTGGACTAGGGATTTGGCAAGAGTTGCCCGGCGACGGCGAATTACGTATCGACCACTGCTGGCTCCCAAAATTCTGTCCCTTTCGACGTGCTTCCCTCCGCCGAAATGCCTAGAATGAGTTGGGAAAATGGCGGTTCGGCGGCGACATAGCATGAGCAGCGTTTAAACATTGCTCTGGGAGTTTCGACCATGGAAGAGATCAAGCGTCAGGTTTCGCAGGCACAGCGTCGTCTCAATCTGGAGCGATTTCTAAGTGTGCTCGGTTGGTCGCTCTTCGCGACACTGCTGGTGGCGGCGTTGGGGTTGGCGGTGCCGAAGATCTGGTCGCTCCCTGTCGATGGCGAAATTTGGATGTGGAGCTGGATTGGTGGTGGCCTCGCGCTCGGCTTTATCATTGCTGGTATTTGGACCTACTGCGTTCGCCGTACTTCGGTCGAAGCCGCCATCGAACTCGATCGGCGCTTTGGTTTGAAGGAGCGCATTTCTAGCAGTCTCTCGCTCACCCCTGCCGAACTCGAAAGCGAAGTTGGTCAGGCGTTGTTGCACGACGCCACGCAGCGCGTCGAAACGCTCGATGTCAAAGATCAATTCAAAGTTTCGCCCACGGGTCGCACCGCGTTGCCATTGATTCCCGCCTTTGCTGTCATCGCCTTGGCGTTTGTGCCAAACTTTGTCGCCAATAATCCTTCCACCGCCGCCACTACGAATTTGGCAATCGAAAAGGAAGTGAAGAAGACGTTCGAGGATTTGAAGAAAGCGGTCGAAGCCCGCAAGAAGGAACTCGACGCCAAAGGCTTGAAAGACGCCGAAGCGCTCTTCAAGCAACTGCAGGAAACGATGGATAAGCAGATCCAGAGCAAGGATCCCACCGATCAAAAGAAGGCGATGATCAAGCTCAGCGATCTGGCCAAGGAATTGCAGAAAAAGCGCGACGAACTCGGCGGCGCTGAGAAGGTCAAAGAGCAAATGAGCAAGCTCAAGGATATCGAGCAAGGCCCCGCCGATAAGGCGATCAAGTCGATGCAGGAAGGGAATTTCGACAAAGCTCAAGAGGAAATGAAGAAGCTGCAAGACAAATTGGCCAAAGGCGAATTGACCAAGGAAGAACGCGAACAGCTGGCCAAACAACTCGAGCAAATGCAGAAAAAAGTGCAGGAAATGGCCGAGAAGCACGAGCAGGCCAAACGCGATCTGGAAGAGCAAATCAAGCAAGCCGAACAACAAGGCGATCGCGAAAAAGCGGGCCAGTTGCAGCAAAAACTCGACCAGATGAAGCAAGCCGATAAGCAGATGGAGAAGCTCAACCAAATGGCCGACAAGCTCGGTCAAGCTGCCGAAGCCGCCAAGCAAGGGGACAACCAAAAGGCCGCCGAGCAACTCCAAGAGCTCGCCCAAGAAATGGAAGGCATGCAGAAGGAAATGGAAAACCTGGAAATGGTTGACGAAATGATGAACGAAGTCGCACAGGCCAAGAATGGTCTCTGCGAAAAGTGCGAAGGCCTGGGTGACGAGGAACTCGAGGGCGACGCCGAAGGCCAAGGTCAAGGTAAGGGCAAAGGCAAGAAACCGGGCCGTGGCTTAGGGGAAGGTCAAGGGGAAGGGGAACGTCCCGAAGAGAAGACCGACACCAAGAAGTACGACACCCGCGTCACCGCCAAGCCACGCAAGGGGGAAGCCGTCCGCACTGGTTCCGCCGATGGTCCCAATATGGCCGGTCGCACGTTGGAATCGGCCAAGGAAGAGATTCAAGCGAGCAAGATTGAGGAAGACGATGCCCTCACCGAATCGAATCTCACCAAAGCCCAGCGCGAACACGCTCGTCAATACTTCGAGAAGCTGCGCAATGGGGAGTAGGCTTTAGGTAGGATGGATTTCCAAATCCGTCCTTTAACGTAACTGTCCCTTCTTCATCGGTACAAGAATTCCGCTGCTGCACTGCTAGCAGGCGTTAAATTCAGCCACGATTTCTCCGTTCATCTCTACCGCTTCCTTCGCTATACTCCCGCCTTGGCTCGTACCGGTGGGAGAGTAGCATGCGCGGTGGGATGGTTCGAGATTACTCGACGCGATGGCTGATTTTGTGCGCCTTGATGGCGTCGCTGGTCGGCTGTGGCGCGACGAAGAACCGCGTCGCCACCGAGCAAATGCTCATCTCCGACGCCGTAGATCGCGCCGTCGCCCACATCGATTTCAACGGCCTGGCGGGGCAGAAGGTATTTCTCAATACCGAGTACATCAAGCACATTCGCGTACAAGCGCCCGCCAATCAAGGCCCGTCCAATTCCGCAATCATCAATGCCGATTACATCACCAGCTCGGTTCGCCAGCAGATGATGGAAGCCAACGTGCTCTTGCAAGACAAGCCGGAAGAAGCCGATTACATCGTGGAGTTGCGCTGTGGCGCCATCGGCAGCGACGCGCACGAAGTGGTGTATGGCGTGCCGGCCAATAACATGCTCAGTTCGGCATCCTCACTCGTCCCCGGCGCGCCGCTCGTGCCGACGATACCCGAAATCGCGTTGGCGAAACGAAACGATACTTTTGGCGCGGCGAAGATTGGTGTCTTCGCGTATCATCGCGAATCGAAGGAACCGGTTTGGCAGGCGGGCATCGCGCAAGCACGCAGCACGTCGAAGGATGTTTGGTTGTTCGGAGCGGGGCCGTTCCAACGCGGTACCATCTACGACACGCCGCGCTTCGCAGGCAGCAAGCTGCGCGTGCCGCTGGTGCCGCAGAATGCCGAGCAGAAGGCGCAAGAGTTGGCAACGTTTCGCGCTGGTGCCGCGTTCGCTTCGCCTGCGGAAGATAACGTCCAAGCAAAGCATGAGGCACAGGTGAAGGCGGATGGGCCGGCGAAGATCGAGCCGCCATCTCCTGAACCGCAGTTGTTACCGGCGGGCTAGTCCGCCAATATTTAGTAACCCGCCGTGGCAAGGAGGCCAGGCCATGATTGAAGGCTCGCTGCTGAGAGTGTTGATCACGCGACTGAGCGCGGTGGGTGACTGCATCCATACGTTGCCGCTGGCGACCGCGATTCGCGCTCGCTATCCGCGAGCCATGATCGCCTGGTGCGTCGAATCGGGAGCTGCGCCGCTGATCAAGGCGCATCCGGCCGTAAACCGTGTCGTGGTTGTGCGCAAAGGCTGGCTCAAATCGCCATCGCAGGTTTGGATCGCGCGGCAACAACACAAGGCGCTGCGTTGCGATATCGCCATCGATCCGCAAAGTCTTTCCAAGAGCGCCATCGCCGCGTGGCTATCGGGGGCGACGCGACGCATTGGCTTTGCGAAACCGCAAGGGCGCGAGGCCGCGCCCTGGATGCACACCGAGCGCATTACCAGTCAGGCGACGCACGTCG
Organism: Pirellulaceae bacterium; assembly: GCA_041752355.1. Taxonomy (GTDB): domain Bacteria; phylum Planctomycetota; class Planctomycetia; order Pirellulales; family Pirellulaceae; genus JAEZGD01. Next base: position 6,410 of record JBGSHH010000138.1, read on the forward strand.
TCGATAAGTACCTGGAATTGCTCGCACCACTGGACATTGTCGATCAACCGGCACGGTTTGGCTTTTTGCCCGATGCCGCTTCGGTATTCGCGGCGGAAAAATTCATGTACGAGCAGCATTTGGAGTCCGGCTTTGCGGTGATGAATCCCGGCGCTGGCTGGGATAGTAAGCTTTGGCCAGCGGAACGCTACGCCAAAGTTGCGCGGCACCTGGGACAATGGTCGCGCATGAAGAGTGCCATCGTCTGGGCCGGTGAGCGCGAACGAGGTTGGGCCGAGCGAATCGTATCGCTCTCGGAAGGCTACGCCGTGCTGGCTCCCAAAACTTCGCTCTTAGAACTTGCGGCCTTGGTGAAAGCATCAACGCTGTTCGTCGGTTCGGATACGGGTCCGATGCATCTAGCTGCGGCCATGGACGTACCGTGCGTGGCGTTGTTCGGTCCGACGCGCTATCAAGAGTGCGGGCCCTATGGCGTTGGCCATCAGTCGTTGCAAGTGACTTATGAAGCAGGTACCGCGCGCGAGCGACGTTCGGCCGACAATCGGGCGATGTGCGCCATCCGCGTCGAGGATGTGTGCGCCGCCTGCGATAGGATCTTGGCGCGCTATAACGCCGATAACTTTCAATCCCGCCGCGCGGCCTAGTCCCTCCGCCACTAAGAAAACACCTCGGAGCAGCGACCAGCGCGCCCCGAGGCGTCGGAGTGGAGAGATTCCGTTGATTCTTATGCGGTTGGATTAACGCACCGCTTCATTCAGCATCTTCGAGTTCGGAATGCTGTGTCGATACATCAGGCCATCTTCTTGCGTCTCGACGATGGTCGCCACAGGGCCGACTTCGCGAACGACTCCTTCCAGACCCGCGACCTGCACCCGATCGCCCGTGTGCATCCGTTGACGTACGTAGTAGCCTGCGAGAATGCCAGCCATTACATCGCGGCCACCTAATCCAAAGCTCAGTCCAAAGCCCAATGCCAGAGCGGCGAAGGCGATGAGAATGGCTTCGTTAAGCAGCTTAAACTCGATCTGCAGTTGGTCGAAGGCCGCGATGAACGTCAGCAGCGCCAGCACCCAGTAGCACGCATTCGCGAGTTGCGGCGCGTAGGTGATGCCGACGCGATCGGCACTCGTCGCCACCACACCTTTAAGAAACGCTGCCAACAGCAGGCCTAGCACAATGACGAACGTTGCCACCATCAGCTTCGGGATGTAGGCGATCACCTTCTCCATCGCGCCGGTTAGCGCCGGCATGTCGAGAATATCAAACGAGGCAAACAAAAACACGCACATCAGCAACCAGAAGGTCATCACGCCGACGATCTGCGGCAAAGTGCGCTGAATGCCGACCTGTTGCATCGATTGAACTAGACCACCAGTGATCGCGGCCCGTTGCAGGCCAAGTCGTTCCGCGATGGCGGAAACGGCGCTCGATACCAACCGAGCCACCACAAAGCCAATCACCAACACCAACAGCGCGGCAATCGCCTTGGGAGCAAGGTGAATGAATTGCCCAGCGACTTGCTGGAAGCTATCCATCACGGCGCTGGTCGATTGTTGGGCGGTCGCACTCAATTCCGTTGCGGCATCTGTGCCGACTTGAGCGAAGGTAAGGAAGCTGTACGTATGCATGGTTCTACTCCACAAAAATGATTGGTGACTAAGGGGAAATCGTCTATTTCAATCTCGCCGCGCATCATCACGCGTTCGAGGCTCGTACGTGCCGGTCAATGTGAACAACAACAAACCCGCCACCGCCTTGGCAAAATGCAGTAGCGCAAATGGCATTCCGCGGAGCAGCAAATCCAAAACCTGCAGCAGCACCAGCGTGGAATTCATCTGCGAGCGCACGCTCTGCCGCAGTTTGGGCGGCGGCTCAGGAATATCTTGCCGCGACAGTTGATCGAGTAAGTTGAACGACATGATTGGTAGCTAACAGGGAGGTCAGGTTTCGTCGTCGCCAAAGTTCTGTTCGGGAAAACTCGTTTTCAGTTTCTGAATCGCACGATGGATTCGCATCTTGCAAGCGCTCACCGTGAGGTCGAACATTTCCGCCAGTTCGTCGTGGTTGTAGCCTTCGGCATATTTCATGATCAGCAGCGCCCGCTCGTCTTCATCGAGTGTATCCAGCATTTGCAGCAGATCGAGTTTGGTTCCGCCGTCGCTGGCTGGCGTGAGGGGTTTGTTGTGAATTGATTGTTGATCATGTGCCGCTTGTTCGTGCTTTTGGCGGCGTCCGCGCCCTCGTCGCTGCGACAAGCAAACGCGCAGCGCGATGCCATGCACCCAGGTGCTGTAGCGACTGCGTCCGGCGAACTTAGCCCGTTCGAAGAACAACCGCACCAGCACTTCTTGCGCGGCATCGGCGGCATCTTCGGCATTGCCAAGCAAGCGAAAGCAGACTCGCCAGACGCGCGTTTCATAGCGTTCGAAGAGTGCGGCGAAAGCCGGCCCTTCAGCGCCTTCGCGCGCGGCTTCGTCCGCCAGTTGCTCGTCGGTTTGCAACGAAATATCCAAGGCCATCGCCACACGGGTCGCATCCATCGCCAGGAGGGGGAAGCCATTTGTTCACCCATGAGTAACCGGCGACAGCGATTGCGTCACAAAAATCTTGGTCGGCGAATACGACAAAGCTCAGGCGACGGACGAATCGAGGGTGCAGCCCCGCCATGGCCGCCGTACTCCGTCGTTAGGATGAGTACAACCGCAACCGGCCCCACGCGGCAAGAGCAATTGCGGCACTCCGCCCCCCGTCAGGCCATTCTGTGGGCTAGATTTGAATGTTTGTTCTGTTTCGATACTTACCGCTAGGACAGTGCGATGAATATCCCACGCAAGTTGACGCTACTTGTCATCGATGACGCGCCAACGATTGTCACGCTGGTTTCCAAGATGTTACATGCCAGCTTGGGGGATGTGCTAGAAATTACCGCGCTCTCGGATCCTAACGAAGCCAAGAAGTTTCTCGATAGCTACTGCTGCGACATCGTCCTCTCGGATATTGAAATGCCCGGGACCAATGGCCTGGAGATTCTCCGGCTGGCCAAGTCGCGCAACGCCTGGACGCAGGTCGTGTTCATGACGGCGCATACCAGTTGGGACTATCTCGCCGAAGCGATCGAGAGCGGTGCGACCGATTATCTACTCAAGCCGATCGATCGCGCTGAGTTGGTGAGCGTCGTCTCCCAATGTGCCAGCCGGGTCACACGCTGGCAACGGGCGCTACGCGGTGCGCTAAAAGCCGTAGTACAGGCGTAAGCAAGGTACTCGTCACGCTTAGCGTAATGTCCCGTCGATCGCCACAAGTCTAGCGGCGTAGCGCCAGCAGATTACGCATTGGCGTTGGCGACACGCACGAGAATGCTGAAAAGATCGCGACCGGCGTGCAATTCGCGCGCGACATTGGCATGGGGTGCCGATAGCGCAAAGAGCCATTGCACATAGCTGGCGAGGATATCGCGCGGCCAGTCGTTCGCGGCATGCGAGCTTTCTAATGCCCCTTCCAACCAATGCGTGAGTTGCGTCACTTCCGCCACCGGCACCACCATTGCCGATGACTTGATGGTGTGCAGTGTGCGAAAGACTTCCTGGTACGTCGTCGTCGTTGGTTCGCCAACGACGCTATCGCAAAGCTTTTTTAGATGCCGCGCGCGATCGGCGAGTTCCGCGCGAAAGGTCTGCCAAACACGCGGATTGCTCTCGCTCGGGACCGGCTCTTCTTCGACAGGCCACGTCGGTTCTTGCTCCGCCTTCGTCGCCGCAACTGGAGCTGCCATCCAATGGTGTAGTGTCGAAGCGGGCGGCGTGCTGGGGCGTTGGATCGCGTCTGCGCCGGTAATCAGCTTGTCGGCGAGTTCCACGACTTTGGCCAGTTCCGGCTTAGAGATTTGCGCATCGGCACCGACCGCTTGCCCCTTCTTGTGATTGTCCGGAGTAACGATCGACGAGTACAGCAACACCGGCAAAGATCTTAGCTCAGGATGTTCTTTGATCCTCTTCGTCAGATGCAAACCATCGATTTGCGGCATCTCCACATCGCTGATGAGCAAGTCGGCAAAATCCTTTAGTGACTTACCTGACGCTAACTGCCCTTCCAACCATTGCCAGGCTTCGCGGCCATTCTCGAACATCGTGAGTTGCGTGTAACCACTGGAGCGTAGCGTTCGGCTGACTGCATCGCGCACGGTCGGCGAATCATCGGCCAACAGCACGCGCAAATCGCCGCGCGCGAGGTTTTGCGGATTGGCGACCGCGCCGGTACGGAAGAACTGCTCTGTGACCTGGTCGGTGATCATCTCGAAGTCGAGCATGATGACTAAACGCTGTTCGATGCGGGCAACGGCGGTCACGGGCGAGGTCATCAACGAACTAATCGCTGGCACCGCGAGGATCTGCTCCCAGCTGATGCGATGAATGCGCTCCACGGTATCGACCACAAAGGCCGTTTGCTGCTGGTTGAAATCGGCCAGGATCAAGGTTTGATCTCCGCCGAATTCTCCTTCCGGCACCTGCAAATGTCGCCGCAACGATACAACCGGCACCACTAGTTCGCGCAGCTGAAACACACCCAGCACCGACGCATGCGCCTTGGGCAGGTTAGTGATAGGGCCTCGAGGCAGTACCTCGCGCACCTTCGCGACGTTGATTCCGAAGGTGAATTCTCCCAGCCGAAAGACGAGGATCTCCAGTTCGTTGGTACCGCTTTCGAGGAGGATTTCCTTTTCGAGCAAAATGTTACCGACGCTGGACATGGCCAAACTCCGTGGCGCAAGAGGATTCCATCAAGGCGAGCTGCCCTGGTGATAGCATCGAAAGTTCGCGCATCATGCGATGACAGCAACTGACTACCGCGACAGAACCGCGCTGGCCGCTGCTCCGCGCAAAGCTGGCGTCATCCGCATCATCGCTAGCACCGGCGGTTGCTCTTGCCTGGGCGGCGTCATTGCCTTACAAACCACCCGCTTCTCTCCGAACAGTTCGTTCCTCACTTCGCGGGGTGCTACATGCGCTCGCTTATCGTGCGACTATTGAGCTTGGGCTTGCTGCTTTTTGCTACGACGCAAGCTACCGCCGAAACGTTTCCTTATGTGGCGTACGTAGCGCCGGCAGCGGCCCACGTTCATGCCGGGCCTGGGCAAGCCTATTACGCCACCGACGAACTTAGCGCTGGCATGAAGTTGGAAGTGCATCGCGAAGTGAGTGGCTGGCTCGCCATAGCGCCACCGCTGGGAAGTTTTTGCTGGGTTCCCGCCCGGGATGTGGAACTGACAGATACGCCGGACATCGCGCAAGTCTTGAGCGCAGACACCGTGGCTTGGATTGGTACCCGCATTGATAAGACTGCCGACCACGTCTGGCAAGTGAAGCTAGCCCAAGGGGATCAGGTTAAAGTGCTCGGTGTGAAGCGCCGCGCAGGGCAAAACGGACAGGCACCAGAAACCTGGTATCGAATCGCTCCCCCGGAGGGAGAGTTTCGCTGGATTCGGGCGGAGGATACGACACTCGACAACACGCCGTCCCAACTTGCCGACACCGATACCGCCGAAGAGGTTATCGAGATCCCGGTTGCTCCGTCGCGCCAGGGGCGCGAACGAACCAACCCCGAGGAAGTCGCCACTGCCGCCCACTTGGACGACGAACCGATTGGCACCGGCGTGGTGAAGGCGCAGTTTGTCGCGAGATCCAATGGTTCCACTGCCAAACCTGCTGCCAAACCTGCCAGCAAGCAGGCGAGCAAACCTCGCGAAGCTTCAGCGCCGCGCAATAGTTCGCCGTTTCGTGAAGTGACCGGTGACACCGCTATTGCTGCCAGCACCACGACCGACGCGACGCCGCGTGTCGCTTCGCTCGATAAGAGTTTGCCGCGCGATCCCCAGTTGCTGTTGTCATCGTCCACGAAGTTTGATGATCGCTTGACGGAACTCGAATTGCAACTTGCCTTGCTGGCGGCGAAGGAGCCATCAACCTGGAATCTGGAACCGCTACGACAACAGGCCGAGCAGCTACTGCTTACCGGTCAATCGACACTGGAGCGAGGCCGCGCGCGTTTGGTCGTGGATAAGATCGCGCAATTCGAGCGGCTCGCGCAACGCAAGTTCGATTCCCCCGCCACGCCCCGTAGCACCACGATTGAGGAAGTTCAAGAACCGACATTGCCGGAGAAGCCCGCAACCGACGCGCCAACGGGACTGGTGAATGGCCTGAAACTGCCGGAAGGGGTCTCTTACGATGGTGTCGGCTGGCTGAAGCCGGTTTACTCCGCCAAAGGGACCGCGCCACCTTATGCCTTGGTCGATATCGATGGCAAAGTACTGCAATTTGTCACGCCTGCCCCCGGCCTCAATCTGAATCACTACGTGAAGCGTCCCATTGGCATCTTTGGTCAAAAGAGTTACCTGGCCAATCTCAAGTCCAGCCATGTCACGGCTAGTCGCATCGTGGAACTGACCAAGTACCAAGGCGATGAAGCGCCGCGCGACTAAAAATAGACACGCCGATTGTAGACGTACCATTCAAAGATGAGCACGCCCAAACCAGCGATCAACAGCCACTTCCAAAACTCCTTGCGGGCGCGTTCGATACTGTTGGTGCCGGGGACGACTTCGTAACCGAGCGTGATCTTCTCCGTGGGATGCAAATCGCTTTCCCGACTGCTGAATAGATTCACGGCGAAGCGTTGCGAGGCTTGCTTCGCGGTCCCTTCAGTCACGTTATAGATGCCCAGTTCGTTCGTGTTCACAAACACGAAGTTCCCCTGCCCTTCGCGACCGATGTCGGCCTTCTGCTGACTGGGTGTTTCGACGGTGATGGTCGGCACCGGGCTTTGCGGGCGAAGAATCATCGCGGTCCCAGGTTGCACCGTGGGAAGCGCCGGGGCACCCGAGTTCCCGCCCAGATACTCCAGCACATTCTTCAAAAATACCGGAAAGCTCAGACGCTTATACCAATCGGTATGGAATTGCTTCTGACCCGCCTTGTCGGTGGCAATGATGGCAAAACCGAGGACGGCATCTTCAAAGCCTTCGCGTGGCGCGATGGCCAAGAGAGCTCCAATATCGGCATCGATTAGCACGTTGCCACCTTGCGGCGGTTTGACGGGAAAGCCTTCGGCGATCGTCACGTTACCAAACTCGACCAATTGCAGCAGCGGATGGGCGCGATCGGTGTCGATGATGAGCGGGGGACCTTGGGTCTTGCCTGCGGACCAATCTTTGTCAGGGGGCATCGCGCCGATGAAGAAGGTGTTGCATTGCGGCATCTTCACTGGGGCGCATTGATCGAAGATGATCAGGTCGTATTGCCCCGACGCCGCCTGACTCTCAAAGGTCTTCGCTTCGAGAACCGCCGGTTCCGCCATGGAAATCTCGGCGATTTTATTCGCTTCTTCGGTATTGAGCGCCAACTTAAGCGCGTCGTTGCCAGGCGTCACGACGAGCACTTTCGCGCGGCGCGGCGTGTTGATCGCAGCGTAGGCAACGTCATCGATCTTCAACGCATCGCCTCCGGTGATTTCCAATTTGAGCAAGCCTTCCTCTAGCGAGGCGAGATCGAACTGCACACCGCCAGCACCGGGAAACACCGTCACGTTGCTGGTGGCAGGATCCGTTTTAAACTCGGCAGCGGGGAGTTCGATCTCCGTGGCGTCGACCAGATTGCCGTCCCGTTTCATCGTGACTTCGATCGATTTCTTCGTGGGACCGTAGTTTTCCAAGCGCGCGAAGGCTTGTTGCTGCGCAGGCTTGTCGGGATTGCGTCCCACGCTGAACGCGACGATGCCGACATTCTCTGGTTGGTCGGTGCCGACTTTGACATACTTGGGAATCAGGTTGCCGAGTTTGAAGTTCGGCACTTCGGCAAAGCCACCGTCGCTAAAGATGTACATCGTGGCGGGGAGCGCTTCAGCGAAACGGGTATCGAGGGGATTGTTGGGGTCGCCTGTTTGTCCGGGATTCGCGAGTCCGGCCGCGGCGCGCAGCGCTTCCGAGAGTTCGCTCGTGCGATTGGTTGGCGTAATTTGTCCGACGCGCTCGCGCAACAGTCGGCGGTTGTCGGTGAAGGGTTGCTCGACTTTAGCGACATTGGAGAAGCTAATGACCATCGCCACGTCGCCGGAGTTCATCTTTTCGATTAGTTCGATGATTTGCTTCTTGGCCTGATCGAGGCGGGTGGGACCAACATCGGTCGCGCTCATGCTAGCGGAAGCGTCAATGAGAAAGACGAAGCGATCGCCTGTTAGCGATGTCCCTTGCCAGCCGGGGCGCAAGCAGGCGAACATCACCAACGCGATCAGCAAGAGCTGTAAAAACAGCAAGAGATTTTGCCGCAAGCGCTGCCAGATGCTGTTGACGTGCAGATCCTCGACCGTCTTCGACCAAAGATAGGTGCTAGGAACTTCGAGCGGTTGCCGCCGAAGCTTCAAGAAATAGAGCAGCACGATCAGCGGCGGGATGACCCCGAGGATCAGCCACTGCCACCACGTGAGCATGTTGGTGAAAAAATTCGCCATGATGTCTACCTTACCGCACCAGCCCGCGCTTGCGCAGGTAATTGCTAACCAGGGTTTCCACCGGCGTATCGGTGCTCGTCATCAAATAGTTCATGCCACGACGCGTGCAGTACTCCCGCGCGCCATCCAAGAATGCCGCTAGCGTTCGTTTGTATTTGTCGAGCAAGGGACGGCTGACGGTGATTTCGGCAATATCCTGATCCTCGACATCGATCAACTTCAAATCCCCTTTAACGTCGGGGTCAAGTTCTTCGCGCGACAGCGTATGGATTATGTACACATCCATGCCGTGCGCCAGCAGCACTCGCATCGCCTGATCGTAACCCGCCTTGTCCATGAGATCGGTGATGAGCACTAGGATGCCTTTGCCTGTGCCGTTGCGTAGGCAGAAGTCTTTCACGCCGGTAGCGAGCGATACGTTCTGCCCGGGCTCGACGGAATCGAGATACTCGATCATTCGCCACAAACTCTTGCGGCCGCGCAGGACCGGGCCGGGATTCTTTCGCGACGCGCCCAGGCATTCGATCTTCACGCGATCGGCCCGACATAGCCCAATGAACCCCAGCGATGCCGCCAGTTGTTTTGCGTAGTTAAACTTCGTCATCGGCTCGCCGAAATCCATGCTACTGCTGGCATCGATCAAGGCGTAGAAATGCAGATCCTCTTCCTCCAAGAACATTTTCAGGAAGAGCTTGTCGAGCCGTGCATACAAGTTCCAGTCGATAAATCGCAGATCGTCGCCTGCGACATAGTTGCGGAAATCGGAGAACTCGACACTCTGCCCTTTGCGTTTACTCTTTCGCTCCCCTTTCATTCGTCCGCGAAAGATCTTGCGACTGACGAGTTCCAAGCGCTCGAGCTGCGCCAGCAG
>JBGSHH010000139.1:0-8122 GCA_041752355.1 Pirellulaceae bacterium
CGCGAGCCCCGTGGTGAAGATCGTCCTCCGCCACCAATGCCACCAGCGCCGATGCCTGTCGAACCGCCTGCGGACGACCGATAATCATTTGAGTCGCGTCGCGAACTTCTGTCGCAGCTTGGCGACCTTGGGCGAGATCACCGCCGCGCAATACGACTGCGTCGGATGCAGCGCGAAGTAATTCTGGTGGTAATCTTCCGCCGTATAAAACGTCTCCAGCGGCACCACCTGCGTCACGATGGGATGGGGGAACACGTGGCCCGCAGTCAGTTCCGCGATGACTTTCTCGGCCGTCTCTTTCTGCTCCGGCGAGTGATAAAAAATCGCCGAGCGATACTGCGTGCCGGTATCGGCTCCTTGGCGATTGAGCGTGGTGGGATCGTGCGTGGCGAAGAAGATCTCCAGCAAGTCGTGAAAGCTCATCACATCGGGATCGAACGTCACCTGCGCCACTTCGGCATGGCCTGTTTGCCCGGTGCAGACCTGTTCGTACGACGGATTCGCCACACTCCCGCCCATGTAGCCGGAGACCACTTTTTCGATCCCCTGCAGCGGCAGCAGCACCGCCTCCACGCACCAAAAGCATCCGCCCGCGAGCGTTGTGGTTTCCATTGCCATACTGAAATCCTTGGTAGGGTGGGTCTTTGACCCACCATGTCTTTCCAATTCGCCATCACGATCCGCTGAGTTTTAGGGAAGGTTGGTCAAAAACCCACCCTACGAATTGCACACGCGAACCGTCCGCCGCATAGATGTGTCATGCTTGCCATGCACACGTCATTCCCCTATCAACCTAACACACCGCATGCCGGGCGGGAACTTGTCGTCTTGATCGGCTTGCAAGCCTCCGGCAAGAGCACGTTCTATCGTACGCGCTTCGCGGCGTCGCATCGCCTTGTGAGCAAGGATTTGCTGCGCAACAACCGCCGTCCGGCGCGTCGCCAGCGACACTTGATCGAAGAGGCCCTGGCGGCAGGCGAATCGGTGGTGGTCGATAACACGCATCCCACCGCCGCTTGCCGTCGCGAGCTGTTCGCCATCGCGCAGACGTTTCACGCGCGGGTGGTCGGCTATTACTTCGCCAGCACGCTGAGCAAATGCCTGGCGCGCAATCGCTTGCGCACCGGTCGAGCCCGCGTGCCGGAGCAGGCGATCGTCGGCACCTTTCGACGACAGGAACGCCCCACGCTGGAAGAAGGCTTTCACGAACTGTGGTTGGTGAAGGCGTTGTTCGACGAGATGTTTTATGTCTCCGAGTTGGACCGGGAACTGGTGATGTTGTGAAAACCAATACCTTAGGCGATAGATTGCGCCGGCAAGAAGTCTATCACAGCCTGCGCGTTCCGCTGGGCGTGTGGACGATTGTACGCGTGGATGGCTGCGGCTTCTCCAAGCTAACGGCCAGCCATTTTGACAAACCGTTCGACAGTCGCTTTTCCGACGCCATGACCTGCGCCGCGCGAGCACTCCTCGAACGTTTGCAAGGCGTCTATGCCTATACGGAAAGCGACGAGATTTCCTTGCTGCTGCCGCCGGAATGGAATCTCTACGATCGCGAAGTGGAGAAGACGGTTTCGCTCTCGGCAGCGATCGCCAGCGCCAGCTTCACGCAAGCGAGCGGTGTGTTGGGCTATTTCGATAGCCGCATTTCCATCGCGCCGCGCGCCAAGGATGTCGTCGACTACTTTCGCTGGCGTCAAAGCGTTGCCGCGCGTTGCGCGCTCAATGGCTGGTGCTATTGGACGCTGCGCCAAGGCGGCGTTTCGCAGTCAGCAGCTACCGAGAAACTCAAGCGCTGCACCAACGCCGACAAACACGAACTGCTCTATGCGCACGGCATCAACTTCGCGGACCTGCCGAGTTGGCAGCGCAACGGCGTCGGCATCTATTGGGAGACGCACGAGAAAACGTCGCACGATCCGCGCGACGGACGCAGTGTCACAGCGCTGCGCAGGCGGTTGGTTGTCGATCGCGATCTGCCAATTCGCAGCGACTACGGCGAGTGGCTGGAGAGTTTGTTGGCGGTCGGCGTCGCCAAGCTTTAGCCGTCGTGAATACTTGCGGGACCACACCTTGCTTATCTCGCGGCCCTCGCGCGCATAAAATACGGTGGGAACCACAAGCTACCGCTTCTCCCGCACTTCCGCATCGACTTCACCCATCACACTCGCCGCGAGTGCATCGAGATACTTTGCCACTTCCGCGACGGCGCGCTCAGCTCCCGCCGCCGCTTCCTTGATCAAGGGAACGTCTTCCTTCGCGCTCGACGCATCTCCCTGTTCGACCTCCTGTTCCAACTCCATGAAGACCTGCTGCGCTGCAACGGCGCTCACAGGCGTCCCCGAGTCCGTGTCGTCGGCGGCAAGCTCCGCGTCATCCGCATCGAGTTCGGCAATGATAAAGTCCTTCGCTTCTAAATCCTCGGAGCCTGAGTAAAGGGCCAAGATCGCATTACCGCTCAACTCGAGCGACGAATTAGCACCGACGGGCGCGAATAGGTCCGATTGAAACAAGCCAGGATTGCTCGAGGGGACCAAATAAAGATCCAGTATGTTGCGCTGCGTGAACAGAAGCGACAAGCGAGGCGAGCTGTCTATTACGCTATCGAGTCGAAAATCACTTTGGATGTTATTGAAAGTCGACAGCAAGGGTGTGGGCGTTTCGAAATTGCTGGCGAACAATCCCTCCCCAAAGGAATCAGTTAGATTCAAAGGCGAAAGCAGTGCGGTGGAATTCACTAAGGCCTGATAGAAGAGCACATTCTCCGCAGGCGTTAGCTCTTCCGGCTGATCGGTGATCGGCTCATCGATCGGCGGATCAGTGGGATCTCCGACGTCGGGCGATCCAGGGTTCGGTTCATTATCGCCATCGGCGCCGAGATCGCTGGGACTGCCATCACTGGGGAGTTCATCGTCGATGGGCGTCACGTCGTTCGCAATCGGATCATTAGGATTGTCTTGAACCGTTGTCGGATCCGTGGCAGGTGCTGTGAGCGCAGGCGTGGGCCCGTCATCCGCCGTTGCTGGTGCTGGCAAAGGGCCAATGTCTGGCATATCGGCCGCAAGCTGATACCGCGCTTCCAAGAATTCAATGGTAGGCGTCAATGTGTGGCGCATGGGAGTGTTCCCCTTCAGAACTCGCAACGATGGCGGCACGCACCGCGCGAGATGGATGTCAAAACTTCACGAGAGAACTGAAGGCAAAGACCGTGCCATGCGCTGCATTAACCTCAAATCCACGACAATGAGGGAGGCAAGTCGTGACTTGTCCGGTTGAGAATACGCCAGACTGGCTGTTTCCCAGACAAGTCAGACGCCGGGAACGCGGGTCACTCCGGACCGAACACTTTCACCTTGCGCAGATGAAAATACGCGTTGTCGTCGCCGACGTTGGGAGTGCGAGCGAGGATGAGATAGCGACCCACATAAACGCGATCGAGCACCACGTTCCATTCGTCCGCGCCGTCGGGTGCTTGCCAGATTTGCTCGCCGCGACCGGTGGGCGTATTGGAAAGGTGAACCGTCATCCCTTTGGCGCGCCACGCCGTATTGCCGTTGCGGTTTTGAATGAACAGCCGCGAAACAGGCACCGCTGCTTTCAGATCGATCACGATGTAGCCCTGCTTGCCTGTGACGCAAAACGCGAGCTCGCTGCCATCGTGCGCATGGAATCTATCCACATCGTTCAGCAGCGTTGGTAGCGGGGGAAACTTCTTGGCCCAATCGCCCTCGACCGATGACACGCCGTAGGTCGCATTCTTGGAGTGCCACTTTTCGACTTCGTTCATGCGGACTTCGATCTTCTTCTTCGCCAGTCCCTCCGCGCCTTGGTAACCGCGCAGGTACCAATCCACCGCGCGCCGGCGCAGGATGGCTTCATCGTTTTTCCGCGCCTCGGCTAAATCCCACCAGGCTTCCCCGATTGCGATGCGCTCGCTGGCGGCGTCGGGTTGATGCAGTTCCAGCCGGGCGACTTTGGCGAGTTCTGGATCGCTCCCCAGCGCCATCATCGGAGCGCCCACTTCCCAACGATGTTGCTCGAACGCGCGAAACTTGCCGACCACCAGATTCGCTTCCGGGTCGCCAGGATCCTTTTGCAGAGTCGCCAAATGCGGCGCCATGGTCTGGAATTTACGCGACTGCTTTTGCAGATCAATGGTGTATTCGGCGAGTTGCCGGGTGGTGAGCGGATCGCGCGCCAGGCGTGCCAAGCGCTGGGCCGAAGTGATCAATTTCTCGGCGATATCGTAACGGTCTTTCGTGACAGCTGCATCCGCCAAATCGAGGATCAAGCGAAAGGCCGCCTTGGGATCGCGCGGTGGCTTATCGGCCCGATCGATTTTGGCGCGCACTTCATCGGCCAGCGCGAATGCATCGACATCGTAACTCTGCGCGAGCGACACAATAGCCTTGATGCTCGCTTCCCAATCGCCTGCATTGACGGCGATGTCGCGCGCGATGAGAAGCAGCGCGTACTTGCCGACCGCGTCGTTGGTTTTCAACGCATCAGCCAACATCTGATCGACGAGCAATAGTTGGCTCTCGGTCGTTTTCGCCTTTTGATATTCAGCGCGGTAGCTTTCGGCGATCGACTGTTTCGCTTCGGCAAGCGGCGCTTCCGCTGGCACAGGCAATCGCTTCGGCCGTTGCGCCAACAGCGATCCGCCAGGCAGCAATACCAAACACAGTAAAAGTCGCCACATAGAGGCACCGTAAGGGAGGGAGGACCGACGAGTTGGATTATAGTCCACTCGCAGGCGATATTGAACCCAAGACGAAACACCGCCTGACGTCGTGCTCGTGGCTCATTCGCGCGAAAACATGGCTGGGGAGGCGAGGCCGCCAATGCCTCACGTCGAAATAACCCCGGTCCGGAGGACGCAAGAATCTAGGCCGCCATGAAACGCCTGGGAATCGCGCCCATCCTCACCTTCCCTCCGACGCTCCTCTCCGCGGCCGCTCTCCCACGCCGGACGATCAACAAAACGGTCGAGCAGAATCGTAATCGCCACGAGACGCGCCGCATCACGGTGTTGCCGCTGCCGAAAGGCTCCGCCTTGTTCTCGCGTTGGGACGACATCGCCACCATCGGTTGCATTCTTCGCAGTCGCGAAATGAATGGCATCCTCGAAGAAGCGCAAGAGTACTTCATCAGCAGCCTGCCGTGCAAAGTGCGTCGGATCTGCCAACACCTGCGCGCGCATTGGAGCATCGAGAACTCTCAACATTATGTGCTGGATGCAACTTTTACCGAAGATGCCAGTTGCATTCGCAAAGGCAACGGTCCAGAAATTACTTCTGTGTTTCGCCGCTTAGCGCTCAATATATTGCAACGAGACACTACCCTCAAAGCGAGTCTGCGCGGCAAACGCAAGCTTTGCGGCTGGGATGAGACCGACTTCGAGAAGCTTATCGCTGGTTTTTCGCGGCTTTAACACTCGATTGCCCTGGCTTCATGACCGCGGCTGACAAGCGAACTGTCAATTCAGGACGGAAAGATTCGATTGTCCCGCCTGAACTCCATCCGGAAGGTGCTAATACCGATAGCGAGTCGTAGGATGTGATTTACGCTGATTCTATTCTTCGTTTCGCGAAGGCTTGTGTTGAGACACTATCCATGCGAATCGAATGTTGTGCCAACGCGAACCCATGCCGCAAAGTCTAAAACCAGAAGACTATCCGGCCTATCGACTACGACGCATTCGCGACTTCGGATCTTGAAGGTGACTTTCCATGATTCAACTCGGAAACCCAATCGACATCGTCATGACGTCCGCTCAAGGCTTGCTGACAATACTGCTGGCTGCAAGTGTCGGGCCATTTTTCGGTGCCCTTATCGGCTATGGGATTGGGGCATTGACTCGCACAGGCGTCCCGATCGCCGACCCGCGTCAGCGACCAAGCGGTTGGGGCGCTTTTGGCGGTGGCTTGGCAATCAACTTCGCTATTCTGCTTGTCACGTACAATCTATTTGTGGCTCCCCTCTATGGTCATAATGCCGGTCACGCCGGGCTTGCCATCCCTGGCTTTACGATCCTATGTGCCATTGGCTCTGGCGCCATCGGATTCGTTTCCTCGGCGTTGTTGGCATTCTTACGAGCGAGCAAAAGAGGTCCAGTCTGATTCAGACGGAGACACGAGAGGAGGAGACACAAGGACAGCCAAAATCTATTGACAGCGGCGCGGGTTGGCAGTACCGAAATAAGGGGGCAGCAGGGGCCATCCATATATTGAATCATCAAAGCGGCACGTAGTGGCGGTTGGGGCGAGGTCGAAGGAGATGGAAGTTGGGGAATTGCGCGTTGGATGCGAAAAGATGGCGGGAGCGGCGTGAGAGCAACGGCATGCGTGCGGAGTGTCAGGCAGTTGATCGCAACGTGAGAGATGCGTTGGCCGGTTGCGCGCCATGCTCGTGGCTCATTCGCGCGAAAACATGCCTGGGGAGGCGAGGCCGCCAATGCCTCACGTCGAAATAACCCCGGTCCGGAGGACCCAAGAATCTAGCCCGGCGTGAAACACCTGGGAATCGCGCCCATCCCCACCTTCCCTCCGACGCTCCTCTCCGCGGCCGCTCTCCCACGCCGCACGATCAACAACCGCCTCGGCCTCGCCGTCTTTATCGCTCGCGATTCAATGCCGCACTGGTACCATGCATCTCCCTATGCCTTCTCGATCTTGCCTTTACTCGGCGCCAATGGAACTGGCAAAGAAGTCGAGGACGGATGCATACTCTTGCTGCACAGGCGGCGGTAGGTGCTCGCGCAACAGCGGCACCGCTTCACGGATCCCGACGTACCACACGTGTAACATGGCTTTTTGTCGGCTCGCGCCGATTACCCAGAGTTCTTGACCGCTCGAGAAGTTGAGCGCCGTGACTTCATTCCACGGAAGGAAGCGCGGCTGCGTGAAGATATATTCCGACGTCAGGCCGCGCTCGCCAATGCGCGTCCTTCGCCGCAGCGCCCACAGGCACATCAAGCCGCCGAGTAACAGAAAGAAACCGCCCAGCACAAACGGGACGAACACCTGGGCCGTGTTCTGGAAGGGAATAATGAACGACAGCACGCCCATCGATAGCGGGCCTCCCACAGCGATGACGCCCATCGTCCACACCAGTGGACCAGCGCATTGCAATATCAGCTCGCCAGTTTCAGGATCACGCTGCGCCGGCCGCTTCGCGCCTGCTCGCAGCAAGGCGAAGAACACGAAGATACTGCCGATGATCAAGGCGTTCTTAAGAATTAGCTCCATAAAGATTGCTCGCGAGAGGGTCGATTAGGAGTGTAAAATCGCGATGATTTTATCAGCCTTGATCCTCGTTTTGCAATGCGCCCGCCAGCAAACCACGCGCTGAACCTGCCTTTCTCATCCGCGACGTTGTGGGAACAGATTCCACCACCGCCGCGCGATTTCGTCGTCGCTCCAATCGGCCACCACATCGGGGCGACTGCGGAGGATGACGTGCAGGTGATTGCTCATCACGGCGAAGCCCAGCACTTCGACGCCGAACTTGCCTGCCAGGAATTCCAGGCGTGCGCGAATCCACTCGCGCCGATGTTCGAACGACGCACCGGTGAGGGCGTCATGACCACAGAGGAACGCCCTTCGCACGCAGCGATTGACGCAATGATAAATGGCAACTTCCCGTTCGTCGATCACTTCACGTCTGGGCAACCTGGCCATGTGCGTATCCTCCGGCAGAAGCTTTACTCGCTTGCCACACGCGTGTTTTATTTGACAGTTTACCCGGTTGTCAATTAGAAAATGGCTGGCCCCTATTTGGATCCTATTTGGATACTATGGGCCGTTTGGAATCAAATGAATCTTCTCTTTCACGAAATCTGTCACGTGATCAACATTGGGCACAACAGCGGCGGGCTGTCGGGTCCGCTAGCAGGCAAGTTGCGCGATTGGGATCAGCAGCAGCGCTGGAACTACAGCACCATCGATCTCAACAAATTAAATCTGCCTTCTTAGGCATGGCGTTGCGCGCGTTTTCCATTCCAGCGCAGCCGTGAATGCAGCCTGTTGTTGGCAAGCTTTATGCCGACGGATGGATGTTCTTGTGGATCGCCAATTTAGGCAATCTACAGGAAACACTTCGACTCGCGCCTCGCTCTCAG
>JBGSHH010000140.1:0-7120 GCA_041752355.1 Pirellulaceae bacterium
GCGATCGGTGTGCGGCGTTGTGGTCGGCAGCCACATGTTCCAGCCCAAACGCGCGGAGTTACTTCCCTGCTCGCCGAGTTGACAAACTGGCACCTGATCGCCCCGCAGCACGAGTTGAATATCAAAGTCGATCTCGGGCCCAAGATAAAAGCGCGTGACTGCCGCGAGTTCGCCCAGATGGGGACCCGCACCATCTTTCGCGCAGCACGTCGGCAACAAGCGGTCAAACTGCAGGCGATCGAGCGGGCCGATGCGAACGGTGATCTTGCTTTGCCGATCCCAAATCCGCGCGCCCACGATCGTATCGCAGCCGAGCATGCCGCAAACGCCCAGACGGATCTGCTGCTCTTCATCGAGGGCTAGCCATTGACCTTGAAACTGCAAGATACTCACGTCAAGCGCGAAATAGTCGGCCAAGATCGCTTGCAGATTGGCCACGTTGCGCGGTCGTTGCGACAGCAAACCGGCATAGCGAGTCAAAGCTTGCGGCAATTGATAAGCCGGCGGCACGCCTGGCTCGTCGCGACGCTCGGCGGAAGCAAGTCCCGCCACGCTCATCAAGCCATGCGTGAAGGTATCCGGAGTCTGGAGCCGGTAGTCGCCCCGCTGATACGCCACCCAGGGGCGATACTTCTCCCAAGCGCGATAGAACAACGACACCAGGCGATGATTGAACAGATCCAACCATTCCGCCATCGCCTTTTTTTCCGGCGTGCGAAAATCGCGTTGCAACCGCAACAGCAAATCGGAGTAATGCGCCGGCAGCGCGCCGCTGGGCCCCGTTAATCCCAGAAACGCAACGGTCATTTCCGGCTGGGATTGTGCGTCGCGGGCAGGCGTCAATTCGGCGATGCTGCTCGGTGGAAAGGCGGTGCCCAAAGCCGCGCGAAAGTGCACGATCTCCTCGTTGGGCGAATGACTGCCGCCGATTTCGCGTTTGAGCGGCTGCAGTTGTTCGAGCAATCGAATCGCCTGGAAGAAGTCGAATTCCTGCGGTTGCGTGAACAGTCGCTCAGCGACCGGCGCGGAATCAGGCAGCGGTTCTCGATCTTCCACGCGTGCGCGCGTAAAGGCGTTCGTTGGTTTGGCTTGCAGCAGGGTGCTCGCGGAGGAGTCGCTCATATCAGTGGCACCTCGCCAGCACGAGGCGCCCAGCGGCGCACTTCGCGTTGCCCTTGCTTCGCTTTGGCTACCAATTGGTGGAACGAGTTAATCGAGACCGATGCTGACAGGAATCGTTCCAATACCGACGCAAATAGTAGGACACCGACGCCTCGGCATTTGTCTTCGTCGAATTCCAATGTCGTTTCAATTCCGCGGACAAAGTCGCCATCGCTGGGACCGCCGATGCGTCCCACGGTACGTCGTGTACTCAAGTTCTGAATCGAGTCGATCATCTGTTCATTGCGCGACGCCACTTGCGGATGCTGGCGATCGTCGGCCAGACAGTACAGTCGCAATAGCTCTTGCAATGCCGACAGCGAGTCCATGTTGTCGCTATACGTCCAATGATGCGACGACAGATGTTCGATCAATCGCCATTGCACGTGCCGCCCCAAGGCGGGTCGCAGCGTGGGAGTGGGTGTGCTAATCGTGTTTACGCGTTTGATCGGGGACGCCAGTTCCAGTTGGAACGTCAGTGCGTGACCCGCTTGCTGCAAACGATAAGGTAAATCGCCGTTCGTGCAGAGCGTGTGCGCGACAATCACCGCATCGCTCGGCAGATGCGGGTCGAAGCGCTCATCCACCATTTGCAGAAAGACATCGGTCGTCACTTCCTCGCTCGTTTGCGAAGCGCGGCGGACGCTGCACCAGAATGCATCGCGATCCTGCTGCGCCACGCGGTCGCCATAACGACGAAAATCATAGAACGGTCGGAACTCGCGGGCGACGCCGGGGGCGGCGCTCACCACGCGCTCGATGCTGTACACCTCCATGTCCTTCTGGCGTTGCACATCGGGAATCACGCGATATTCATACTGGCGATGCGTGAGGCGAATCGGTTCGGCGACTTTTTCAAACAGGTTCACCACCGGCGTGCAACCCAGACGAAACGTCTGCGTATCAATCTCTTGTTCCATGCCAGTTGCGTCGCGATCGAAATAGAACACCACTTCGCAGCTTTGACCAAACCCCGCCTTGCGAACTTGCTCCCAGCCACCAAGATCGACAAACGCATACTTCTCAGGGAAACTGAAGAATTCACCCAGCGTGCGATAGCCAGTGAACGTTTGTCGCGAGTACGGCAGCAACTCCTCATCCTCGGCAAATCCGACCGGTTGCAAGGCTTGCCTGGCATCGCAGACGACCGGCGCGATGGACGAGTTGCTATCGAGTGTACGGAACTCCATTTTCAGCGTGTGATTGAGCAACAACTCACTCAACTGCGCCATCTTCGGGCGCTCGCCGGCTAAATGCAGACGGAGCGCTTCCAGCGGCATATCGGCGAGTCGCACGCCATTGTGCGTTTGCAATCGCAGTCGCAGTACCGCGCTGCAATTGCCTGGCGGAGCAAGCGCGGCGTCGAAGGGTGCCAGTTGCCATTGGGCGGACGTGATCTGCAAAGGCCAAAGTTCCACATCGTAGCAGCTACGAAACTGGCAGCTCACGCGACCAATCTTGGCGGTATGCAAGCGCGAGTGGCGGGCGATCGTGAGTCCGGCGGGCTGTATGTTCGCCAGGTCTGGCTCGAATTGCACGATCGACATGGAGGGAAACGGCCGCAGATAGTGCGGGTAGAGCGTCTCCAACAGCGCGTGCGTCACTTCCGGTAAGCCATCGTCCAGCTTTTGCGAGACGCGGCCAGTGAGCAGCGCGAAGGCTTCGATCATGCGCTCGACATGCGGATCGGTGCTGCGATGCGGTTCCAGACGCAGCTGCGCGGCGGCGGCCGGGTAGCGCTCGGCGAACCGCTCCGCCTCTTGGCGAAAGAAGGTCAGCTCTTGTTCGTAATAGTGCAACAGTGTGTCGTTCATGACGGTGCCGATTCCACAGAGTATTGTCCGGAGCCGCGCGCCAAACGGGCTTCAAAGGCGACCCAGGTCGCGGGCGCTACTGCCAATCGTCCTTCAATCAACAGCCGCATCGTGCGATCCAAGGGCGAGAACGGATTGGGCATCAGCACGCGCACGTCTTGCAGGCGTGGTTCGTGGATGCGAATAGCATCGGCCACGGCGCGGGCGATCGATTCTCGTTGCTTCACACCGGCCGCTTCCAGCGAGCTGATATCTGGCAGGCCGTAGGTCAGAATCGTATCGGCGACTGGGCTATCCGCAGCTATCAGCCCTTGATGCGTGGCGCGGGTATTGAGCAAGTCTTCCAAGTCCCGGCCGATCGCCTGCAGCATTTGTTCGGTGGTGTACGCCGAAACGCGCGGACCAACAAAGCGATCGCTCGGCGCAGCGGTCGCGGCATCGATCAAACGATCGAGAAACGACGGTGCCAGCATTTCCGACGCGGCAGGGGTAGGCATGGCAGGCGGGGAGCGAGGTGGGAGCAAGCAAAAGAAATCCGGCAGCCGGACGCAGGTCCGGCCGCCGAATCTCGCAAATCCAGTACACAGCTTAGACAGCCGTGTTGGTCGTCAGGTCGTAGCCCGTCTTGATCGGGTTATCGAGCGAACCATCTTGCTTCTGAGCGCGGTATTCGCTTTCGATCTTGGCGAACGCAAAGCGGACGCGATCCGAAGGGATGTCATCGTTGGTGATGACTTCGTCTTCGCTCAGCAATCCATCGCCACTGGCGGTGGTGTACGAAGCGACGATGATGTCGGTCAGCGTGAGCTTGTAGAACTCTTGCTGTTCGCCACCTGCCTTGCGGCAAGTGAGCACGGCCGACTTGATGTGGCTGCCGGTCGCACATGCGAGCAACAGTTTCGGCGACGACTTGTTCGAACGCATGGTGAACTCGAACGAGCCCATCGCCACTTTGCCGGCACCGGTGCCGTTGCCGCGAGCGTTAGGCGTTTCTTGCTGTTCGTTCCATTTGAACGAGCGCAATTCGATTTCGCCTTTGTGCTTGCTATCGGTCGATTCGCCATCGATACCGTCAACCTTCAAAAAATAATCAGCGGACATGAGATCCTCACTTTCAATACGGGAATGTTTGCTAAACAACAGTTTCAACCAACGGCCGACGCGGCTTGGCCACGTTACGATCGCACGCCAAAATGTTGCACTGATCGTCATACTTCCTCGTTTGGCGGTGACTGGGTGGGGCAGACATTCCTGTCTGCCTTATCCCAACTCCGTCATTAACGCAGCCTTAGCCCTTCTTTGGCACTTCGGCAACCAACCGCATCGAAGCTTCGATCGCTTCGAGTTGGAAGTGCGGCTTGAGCCAAGCGACGGCTTCGTACCAACCTGGCTTGCCAGCGATCTCGCGGACTTCGACGCGCGCATCCGACAGTGGACGCTTGGCCTTGGTCTCGTCGCCAGCGACCGATGGATCGCAGACGTAGTTGCTGATCCATTCGTTCAACCAACGTTCGCAAGCCTTGGCGTCCATGTTCGAGCCAACCTTGTCGCGCGCCATCACCTTCAGGTAGTGAGCGAAGCGCGACACGCACATCAGGAAGTTGAGCTTGGCCGACAATTCGGCGTTGCTGTTGGCGGCTGGATCGAAGTAAGCCTTCGGCTTCTGCGCCGATTGCGAGCCCATAAACACAGCGAAATCGCGATTCTTGGCGTGCAACAGCGGCAGGAAGCCGAGGCTCGACAATTCGAATTCGCGACGATCGCTGATGGCGATTTCGGTCGGGCACTTCATGGCCACGTCACCGTCATCGGTTTGGAAGGTGTGGACCGGCAGGCCTTCGACCTCGCCACCACCTTCGACACCGCGCGTCTTGGCAAACCAACCGTACTTGGCGAACGAATCGGTCACGCGAGCGGCATAGGCCCACGCGGCGTTCATCCACAGGTACTGGCTGTTTTCCTTGCCATCGACGTTTTCTTCGAAGTTGAATTCTTCGACGCGCTTGAAGTTCTCGCCATAAGGCAAGCGACCCAAGACGTGCGGCAAAGTCAACGCGACGTAGCGCGAGTCTTCCGACTCACGGAACGAACGCCAACCGGCGAACTCGGCACCTTGGAAGATCTTCGACAGATCGCGCGGGTTGGGGAGGTCGGTGAAGCTATTGAGATTGAACATGCTGGCGCTAGCGGCAGCGATGAACGGAGCATGCGCGGCGGCGGCGACGTTCGACATCAACTTCACGAAGTTGATATCTTCCGGATGGCGGCTGATTTCATAATCGCCCACCAACATGCCGTAAGGCTCGCCACCAAGTTGGCCGTACTCTTCTTCGTACAGCTTCTTGAACAGCGTGCTTTGGTCGAATTCGACTGCTTTTTCCAGGTCCTTTTGCAGATCGGTCTTGCTGGCGTTCAGCACGCGGATCTTCAGCGAGGTGCCGGTTTCCGATTGATGAACGAGGTAGCTCAAGCCACGCCAGGTCCCTTCCAGCTTTTGGAAGTTGGGGGCGTGCATGATTTCGTTGAGTTGGTTCGACAACTTCTTGTCGATTTCCGAAATCCAATACTTGATGCTCGCGACCACGTCTTTGTTCACTACCGCTTCGCCCGACAAGGCTTGCTTGACGAACTGCTCGAGGTAGGTCTTGTTCTGTTCGCGTTCTTGGGTATCGAGTGTGCGAATCTCATCGAGGATCGTGTCGATGAGCGACACTTCGGCTACCGCTGTCGCGCCTTGCGTTTCTGTCGCTGCCTGAGGCATGAGAAAACTCCCGTGTGATATGTGTGTGAATGATGGTTGTGTGTGGTGGGGTCAGGGTTTTTCCCTCTGTTCCCGAGTGAGTCTTGGCGTGCCCGTCTGGCAATGGCCAACACCCTCACCCCAGCCCTCTCCCACCGGGAGAGGGCGTCGTACTAAGTTGCGGTAACGGGCTCGACACCCAGTTCGCCGGCGAGTTCTTTGGCGTGAGCGCTATCGTTGAGGATGTCGCCGAGCAATTCGGCCAACTTGTCGTTGCCTTCCATCTTGCCGAGCAACTGATTGAGTTGATCGCGCATGTCGACCAACTGCTTGAGGGCGGGGACTTGCTTGGCGACAGCGGCCGGCTCGAAGTCGTCCATGCTCTTGAAGTTGAGTTCGACGTTGAGCATCGAATTGCTGTCTTCGCCCAGCTTGTTCGGCACTTGCAGCGCGACGCGGGGGGCGCTCATTTCGAGCACTTCGTTGAAGTTGTCGCGATCGATGGGGACGAATTTCCGCTCCTTGAGCGCCTTGGGGGCATCTTTGGGTTGGCCGGAGAGATCGGCCATCACACCGACCACAAAGGGCAATTCCTTGATCTCTTGCGCGCCGCCGGTCTCGACGTCGTACGTGATCTGCACGCGCGGACGACGCACGCGATCGAGCTTGTGCTGCAGGCTTTCCGACATAGCTTGGTTCCTAAAAAAGTGACGAAAGGGTTGATTACGAGTAACAAACAACGACGGCGAGGAAACTGTTCCTCGCCGAACTAGGCGGGTTGACTGGTGCTGGGCGTGGTCGACGCATTGAGACCGAACTCGCGTTGGAGATCGGCCAGAATGTGTTCCTCACGAATGAGCTGCTGCATCAATTGCGGAAACGGCAACTTGCCCAAATCGACGGCGCGACGCACGAGGTAGGGAATCGGACTGTGTGGCTCCAGTTGCGCCAGCATCGCCGCCGCGCGCGTCAACTGTGCGTAGACCTCATCGCGTGTGGAAATCACTTGCGAGAAATCAGAAGTGGTGGCGGGAACGGGCGAACTATTGGATGGGGCATCGCTCTCTTTGGTCGCAGGTGTGATGTCCATCGCTGGCGGCGCAACTGGTGATGGCTTGGGCAAGAAGGCGGTTGCCATTAACTGGGCCTCTTCCAGGGCCTTGCGAAGATGGGACAAGCCGGGCGCGTTATCTTGAAATTTCTCGTCGAGAACCTGACTGAGCGCCTCGAGTTCGACCAGCGCCGCGTCGATGGCTTGCTTTTGCGCCGTCACATATTCCGGATTGGCCTTGGCCTGGGTATTGGCAATTTCCTGATCGGTGTCGGCGTTGCGTTTGGCATAGAGACGCTGCCACGACAGCAGACTCTGGCCCGCCACAATCGGCACGGCGCGCACGGTGTTGGG
>JBGSHH010000141.1:0-2833 GCA_041752355.1 Pirellulaceae bacterium
ACACTTTCCATCACCAACACTTTGCCACCTGGTGCCAAGGCGGTGGCGACGTTGCGCAGGATTGTCGTGCATTGCTCGTCGTTCCAATCGTGGATGATATGCCGCATGGTATAAGCATCCGCGCCGGCGGGCACCGCCTCAAAAAAGTTACCATGATGGAACGTCAAGCGCGCGGCCGCGGGTGAATTCGCCTGATGCTGCCTGGCGCGCTCGACGACATGTTCTAGATCGAACAACCCGCCCTGCACTGTGGGATAGTGTTGCAAAATCGCGGCGATCAGCGAACCATTGCCGCCACCGATATCTATCACCTGCGCGAATTGACCGAAGTTGTAGCTTTCAGCGATCGGATTGGTTTCCCGTCCATGAATGCTCGTCATGGCCAGATCAAAGACCTTGGCCGCTTCTTCATGCTGGGAAAGAAACTCGAAGATTGGCAGGCCAAAGTGCTTGCGAAACGAACCTTCGCCGGTGCGAATGCTATAGATCAAATCGCCCCAGGCGGTGAAATGTTCTTCGCCCATCATCACCGCCATCGCCCATTGCGAACCGGGCACATCCTTACGCAGTAGTTCGGCCATCGGCGTGAGTTCAAACTGCCGCGCCGTCGTTTCACGAAACACGCCGATGCTCGCCAAGGCGCGGAGCAAGCGAAAGAGCGCTGGTTCGTGCGTCTGGGTGGCGGTCGCAAGTTCGCCGACATCACGTGGCCCCGCGGCCAATTGGTCGGCCAATTCTAGCTTGGCGGCGACATACACCGCCTGCGACATCCAATAACCTGTAATCAGTCCGCCCAGCTTTTGATTTGGTGTTTCTTCCATAAGTTCCTCAAACATCAATCGGTTAGCTGATCAACTGCTTCATTTCGCGCACGGCAGGAGTCATGCCAATCATCAACGCCCGCGAAACAATGCTGTGGCCAATGTTGAGTTCGTGCATGCCTGCGATCGCTGCGACCGGTTTGACGTTCTGATAGTTTAAGCCATGCCCCGCGTGTAGCATCATGCCCAGTTCGCGAATCCGCTGACCGGCCCGAATGAGCTTAAGCAATTCTTGTTGTTGGTAGCTACCTTTAGCGAGCGCGTATTGCCCCGTATGCAACTCCACGGCGGTAACCTTCAAGCGGGCCGCCGCTTCGAGCTGCGGAAAATCGGCATCGAGAAAGAGGCTGACGGCGATGCCGGCGGCTTGCAGCTTTTGCACGACGAGCGCCACCGCGTCGTAATGGGTGACAACGTCGAGGCCACCTTCGGTCGTGACTTCTTCCCGCTTTTCCGGCACGAGGGTCACCTGATCGGGCTGCGCGGCACAAGCGATGGCGACCATTTCGTCGCTGGCGGCAAGTTCGAGATTGAGCTTCACATGGACGGTTCGCTTGAGGAGTTGCAAATCGCGATCTTGGATGTGCCGCCGATCCTCGCGGAGATGGATCGTGATGCCATCGGCTCCGCCGAGTTCCGCCAGCGCCGCGGCCCAAACCGGATCGGGTTCGTATGTTCTGCGAGCCTGGCGAACGGTTGCGACGTGATCGATGTTGACGCCGAGTTCTGGCATGAGCGTGTGCGGGGCGAGAGGAAAGGATTGGGAACAACGCGCGGCTAAGACACGATATTACGTTGTCGGGTTCGGTGCGCGAATGCGGGGTGGTCGATCGGGAAGACGATAGACTACTACGGGAGGCGAATCCTTTCGCCCATCAAGTCACTAGCGCACCGGTGTTACATACGCTGGCAATGGTGACGTGCAGCTGCTCCGCGGCGATCCAGGCTGTAAGCTCTTGTAGCAAACCGTCGCTCGCGGCCTGACTGGGCAACGCGGCGAAGATGGTCGGACCCCAAGAGCTTTGCCCCACGCCCATGACGCCTTGCTCGCGCAGCTTGGCCACGATGCCGGCCAGTCGGGGGCCATTATACGGCCCCCCTTGGCGCGCGGCGTAGCACTCGCCCGCCAGATGACCGTAGCGATAGAGGCTCTCGGCGAACTTTGTAAAATCCCCTTGCGCCGCTGCAGGCAGAAGTTCCTCACGCGCAATGCGCGCCAATTCGTTGGTGACCGCCACGGGAACCGGAGGCAACTCGGCGAACGCTTTTACTTCGTCAGCGCTGGCCAGCCCCACTTCCGCTGGCGGACAGAAGAGTACGAAGCGCCAATCGCTCGGCAGCGCAAACTGGGCATCCAGCGGCGAGATGCGCTCGCCTGGGAGCTTGCCGCGCTCTACCACTAGCCCTCCTTCGACAAAGCCGTATACGCCCACGGCCGAGCGCTGCCCGCGACCGACGCTGGTCGCTAACTCGATCGCGGTCTGCGACGGCAACTGAAAGAAGCGACTTAAGCCGAGTGCAACCGCCATGCCCAACTGTGTGCCGACCCCGAGCCCCGTATGTTCGCGCGGCGCGCTGAGGACTTCGATCGCACAAGGAAGTTCTATTTCGCGTCCATGATAAGCTTGCCACTGGCGCGTGAAGTGCCTCACCCGCTGCGCAAGCTCACCCTGCACCGCGAAATGCTCGCTGGGAACGACGCGCAGCATCAAACCGGGACGATCGATCATCACCCCCAAGCCACCGAATTCGCGTTCCGCTTGTCCGCCGAAATTCATCAGCCCGAAGTGCAGTCGACTTGGTGCGGTAATGGTGATCTTGTCGGGCATTCGCCGTTGGTCATTCCTGTTTTTTCTGTGTAGGACGGAACTCCGATTGCGTCCCGCATGGCTCACGTAGGAATTCCATCCTAGGAGGAGGCATCCAAACGCGACATGACATGCTCGGAGAGCATTCGCCACGCGCGCTGCTCTTGTTCACCAGCCGTCTTCTCGACAATGACGCCTAGTCGT
>JBGSHH010000142.1:0-7768 GCA_041752355.1 Pirellulaceae bacterium
GGCTAGCGGGGTTCCAAGGGGGCGGCAATGAGCCCCCTGGTCTGCGTGAACGCCAGGAAACAAACGCGGCGCAGCCGCTCTCCATCCAAGATCAATTGACACTGATTTCAAACCCATCCTCACTCCACTGCTAACCCAACAACACGAAAACTCCGATTCGCGGTGAACCAGGACAATGTAAACCACGGGTCGCTTCCGTTGGGCCCTGTGGCCCCTGATGGAGAAGAAGCAGATCCGTCCGAGCATTGGAACACCTGTCAAGGGCGGAGAGAAACCCCGTTTCCGTCTTCCGGTTGTTTCTTCGTGGACTTCCGATGATCCCTGAAACGCCGCCAATTGTGAACGTATCCGTTGTTGCAACGTCACCGTCGAGAAGCGTAATCTCGGGTCGCAGATCGTGGATATCAACTTCGTCGTGATTACCGAGAACGGCAAATGTTTCTGAGGCGGTAAACGATA
Organism: Pirellulaceae bacterium; assembly: GCA_041752355.1. Lineage (GTDB taxonomy): Bacteria > Planctomycetota > Planctomycetia > Pirellulales > Pirellulaceae > JAEZGD01. The sequence goes on from JBGSHH010000142.1 coordinate 460, forward strand.
ACGCGTTCAATGCGGGTGTCACATCTCCGGTGCCGCCAAGTTTTCGCAGGTCCGGATAGTCGAAAAAGTCGCCGCACAGCAGGCACATGTCGAAAGAGGGCAATACTCCGAGCTCTTGTAGGGCAATGATCTCATCAGCGGCCAGTTCACCCAGTAAGCGGTTGCTATCGCCGGTTTCGCGCCCCTGCAAATCGCCCATTGCGAGAAACTTGGGTGCGTAACCGCGATCGGAACGGTAGCGAACAGAATGGATCTCAAGCGTCAGGTCGCGAGGCGCTGACGATCCAGACGACCGATAGGCGATTTGATGTATCAGTGTTGGATCGTCAACAACAAACATAATGAAGCATGAGTTGGTTTTGGTATAGCCAGGACAATGGAGGCTGCCGATTCGTGGCCTGACACGCAATCAGACGATGGTTGTAACTCGACTTGTTATTCGTGACGCTAAAGGGGGGCATTCCGCTGTCGACAGTCGCTTGGCAGCCTATCGTTTTGCTCCCACAAGTTGACGACTGGTAATTCCGATGTTGCTCGCCTCTGATTTGAACAAACGACGCGGTCCTGGGTAGTTTTACTTGCCTGTCACTATCGTAGGGGATAGCATGGTGCCACGGCAAACGCGAGGTGTATCGAACGGCAAGGACGTTTGGACTGGCCTCCTACTACCCACTGCACCTCGCAATGGCTAAATGATGGACTCATCCAAGCAATCGCCGAATAAACTGCCCGCCGATGCGTTGTGTCGCTTCGATGCGCTATGTGATGAATTTGAGTCCGCTTGGAAAGCGGGCCAGTCACCTCGTGGTGAGGACTTCTTAGCGCGCGTGCCGGAAGATCAGCGAGCAGGCCTACTCGTCGAATTGTTGTTGGTGGAGTTCGAGTATCTCCAGCGGTTAGGAACTTTGCCAACGCAGGCGGAGTATACAACTCGGTTCCCCGCCTATCGGACAGCGGTGGCAACCGCCTGGCAGCGCCGCGACGTGCGATCATCTGCTCCGCCACCGGCGACTGCGGTCGCGCGGGCGGATCAAACCTTGCTTGACACCCACACTTTTCAGCAAGTGGACTCAACACCGCTGACGAGTTCCAACCTTTCCGCAGCACCGACAGATCGCTATCGCAAAATGCGGAAACTAGGTGAAGGGGCCTTCGGTGCGGTGTGGCTCGCCGAAGACCTGGAACTACGACGACAAGTGGCTCTCAAGGAACCACGACTCGAACGGTTGCGGAACCCGGCTGACGTCGAGATCTATCTGGCGGAAGCGCGCATGCTGGCCAGTCTCGATCATCCACATATCGTGCCGGTTTACGATGTCGGGCGAACCGAAGATGGTTCCTGCTTTGTGGTCTCGAAACTTATCGATGGCGTTCATCTCGGTGTCTATGCCAAAGAACAAAAGCTTTCGTGCGACGCCGTAGCAAGAATTGTCGCGCAAGTCGCCGAGGCACTGCAACACACGCACCTGCGTGGGCTCGTACATCGCGATATTAAGCCGGCCAATATCCTCATCGATGCGCACGGCCAACCCCATGTCGCCGATTTTGGGCTGGCCTTGCGCGAGGAAGATCTTGGCAAGGATAGCGGGCAGGGAGGTACCCCGGCCTATATGAGTCCGGAGCAAGCACGTGGCGAGGGCCATCTCGTGGATGGTCGCTCCGATATTTTTAGTTTAGGGGTGGTGCTCTACGAGCTATTGACCGGTGTGCGTCCCTTTAGCGGTTCGAATTGGGGAGAGCTGCTGCACCAGATCGTCGCGCTCGAAGCCAAGCCTCCGCGGCAGCGCAAGGAAACAATTCCCAAGGAATTGGAGCGGATCTGCCTCAAGGCGATGGCCAAAGACCTTGCGGTGCGTTACACCACCGCCAAAGATCTGGCCGAAGACCTGCGGGCTTACTTGCAGGCAGACCACTTAACATCGCCAGTGCCCGCGCCGCCGGATGACAAGCCGCAGTTGAGCAGTGCACTGGTCGGGGGCTTGGTGGCTGGCGGACTGCTCGTTGTCGCCTTGATCGTTTGGCAATTTGTATTTTCACAACGAGAGAAATCATTAGCTGCGGGAGATGCCACACAAAATGGAAGTGCCTCGGCTCCTGTGCCGGGACCACTGCGGATATTGTCTCTTGATGTGCAACACCTCGCCAATCTGAACGATCAAAGTGCCGAGCTCATCGGAATTATGGGCGAAAAATCATTTTCGGCGCGCTTGCGGGACCATGTCACGATCGAGGCCAAGCTGTCGCGCCCAGCTTATGCCTATCTGATCGCCTTTCGACCGGACGGCGAAATGGAAGTCTGTTTCCCCGAGGACGAAACCGAGCCTCCGCCACTCACCGATCATCCCCGATATCCGTCGGTTTCCCACGGCGTGGAATACGGACTGAACGAAGGGACGGGATTGTGGTTCTTTACGGTGGTCGCTTCGGAACAACCATTACCAGCATTTCGCGAGTGGCGGGCACGGCAGCCGAGCGTGCCGTGGCAAACGGCCGAAGCGCCTGGAAACACCGTATTCCTCGACGATGGTGGAGGTGAGATCGATATCAAGACGGAGAAAGGTCACATTCGTCAGACGCGGGGCAAGGGCGCCGCTGCACTTGAGGTTGGGACGAAGCCGGTGGTGGAAGTCATGGACTGGCTGCTACAGTCAACCGACGACGCGGTAGTCCGTGGGATCGGCTTTGGGGTGCGCGATCGAGAATGATTCAATCGCCTTTTTCTATCTATCGCGAAACGAGACCAACTATGAACCGCTGCGGCATCTACCTCATCGTTGGCATGATGTGCTCGGCCCTCAATGTCAGCGCACAAGAAGCGGCCTCCAAGCCTCTCTATCAACGACTGCTACAAGGCGAGGATGCGAAGAAAGCTGCACGTCTAACTCAGAAATCTCGTGAACTAGAGTTCTCGGATAACTACGCGGAAGCAATCGCGACGGCCGAGGAAGAACTTTTGCTCCGGACGAATCTCCAGGGCAAAGATCATTACGAGACAATCAATGCCAGCAACAGAGTGGTGGCACTCCAAAAGATCGCGGCATTGGAGGCAAAACAGCGTCAAGATTGGCGATTGCAACAGCGGGCGGAAAGCGATGCATTGCAACTCGAGGCTCGTCAAGGTCTTTATGCCCAGACGTTGCCAGTCTGGAAAAAAGGGCTGGAGTTGCGTCGCAACTTACTCGGCGAGGATCACCTTGATACGGCCAACAGCTACAACGCTGTGGCATTCAACTTTCATACTCGAAGAATAGCGGTGGAGGCGTATCCCTACTTTAAAAAGACCCTCGAGATTAAACTTCGCGTCCTCGGCAAGGACCATCCCGAGACGGCCAATAGCTACAACAACCTAGCCGCAAATCTCAAGGATCAAGGGGAGGTGCGCGAGGCCCTGCCGCTTGTACAGCAGGGCTTGGAGATTCGCCTTCGTGTCCTGGGTGAGGACCATCCCGACTTGGCGTATAGCTACAACACGCTGGCGGTTAATTTGGATTTACAAGGGAGATGCGCCGAGGCGCAGCTCTATCATCGGAAAGCCCTGGATATCAATCTTCGATTACTGGGCGAAGACGATCCTCTGGTTGCCATCAACTATAACAATTTAGCGATTAGTTTGACTGAACAGGGCTATGTGGCGCTGGCCCAACCTCTCTTGGAGAAGGCACTCGATATCCGCCGGCGGGCGTTTGGCGAGGAACACCCCAGCACGGCTGCTAGTTACGACACCTTGGGGGCGAACCTGCACCAGCAGGGGAAGTATGTTGAAGCGCAGCCGCTTGTCAGTAAGGCCTTAGAAATCTTTCGACGAGTGTACGGCGAGGACCAGATCGACACCTCCATTGGTTACAGCCGCTTGGCGACGAACTTAGAGGCGCAAGGAAAGCCAGCCGAGGCCCTGCCATATTTCCAAAAGGCTTTGGGCATCAATCTCCGACTAGTAGGCGAAGACCACTCAGAAACGGCTAATTCCTATAATAATCTAGCCTTAAACTTGCAAGCTCTGGGGAAGGCGATTGAGGCCCAACCGCATGCGGAAAGGGCCTTGCGGATTCGCCGAAAGGTGCTCGGTGAGGAACACCCTGATACGGCGATGAGTTACAACAATCTGGGTTTCAACTTTTCAGCCCAAGAAAAATTCGTAGCGGCCCAGGCATATTATCAAAAAGCTTTGGAGATCGAACTCCGAGTCTTCGGCGACGCCCATCTTGACACGGCTAACAGTTACAGCAATTTGGCGGCAAATCTAAGCGACCAGGGGATGGATGCCGAAGCGCAGCCGCACTACGAAAAGGCCCTCGATATCCGCCGCCGCGTGCTTGGTGAGGGACACCCTCTCACAGGGAGCAATTACAGCCTATTGGCGACCAGCCTGAATCTTCAAGGTAAGACCGCCGAAGCCGTGGCAGTTCTTCGCCGCGCCGTGTTTTCCTACGAGGCAAGTCGGCTTACATCGGCCACAGGACTCGATCGCGCGTCGCTGAACTGGAGCAACCCGCGTTCCTTCCTCGCACTATCGATTCACGCCAAGGAGCCGATGCAAGCCTGGAATGAAATCGAATACTCGCTCGCCAGAGGACTGCTGGACCAGCAGGCGAATGAACAGCAAAACCTTTCCCCGAATGAAGAAGCAGAGTGGACGCGCGATCGCGCCCGCTTGGTCGATACACAACCTCAAGTTTTGGTTTTAGCGACGAAGCCATTGCGTTCCGCCGAAGAGGACACGTTGCTCGACACACTCCTGAATGATCGCCGCGCGGCGGAGGAACGCCTGATGGCGCTGGCCGTGGTCGCGAGCAAACGAGAAGTTGCCAGCAGCGAAGCAATCCAAACTGCCCTGGCTGCCGACGCGGCTTTGGTTTGCTGGGTTGATGAGGGTGAACACCATTTTGCATGCCTGGTCCGCCACACTGGCGACCCAGTGTGGGTGCGACTGCCCGGCACGGCCCCCGGTGACGAATGGACAAAGTCCGAAAAGGAACTTTCCTCCAAATTGCGAACTGCGCTTGCTGAGGATGGATTGTTTGCAGAGATTTCCACACTTTGCCAACAGCTATACAAGATACGCTTCGCACCTTTGGAGAAGCATCTCAGCGGTGTGAAGACTCTCTACGTCGTGCCCGTGCATGAAATGGCCGGAATTCCCGTAGAGGCTCTCACCGATAAGTTTACGGTCAGCTATGTTCCCTCGGGTACCTTTCTGGCGCGGCTCAAGGACGTTGACAAGCCCCGTGGAAATTCACTACTCGCGCTCGCCGATCCCATCTTCACGAACTCCGGCTCAAAACCATTGGTAGCGACCGCGCTCCCGCCCGGGGGTTTGCTGATTACTTTTGTCGCTCCGGGCAGTGCCGCCGACCAGGCGAAACTTCAGGCAGGTGACGTGTTACTCAAATACGGTGGTCTCGAACTAACCAGCATCGAACAGTTACAGCAGGCCATCGCCGATAACGCAACAGCTAAGTCCATTCCTATCTCCGTGTGGCGAGAGTCCGCCGACAAGCCGCTGATGCGCAATTTGAATCCAGGTAAGCTCGGCGTGGCGATCGCTCAAGAACCGGCCCGCGATGCCATTGCCAATCGTCGGAAAGGAGATGCCCTGCATGCTGCTCTCCGCGGCGGTGACAAGGCTGAACTTCCCGGTACGCGGATTGAGGCCAACCGAATTGCAAAACTGTTTGGCAACCGCGCGAGCGTGCTCGCTGATAGTCGCGCCAGCGAACAACAGTTGGAAATGCTACGTCAAAGCGGCGAACTGCTGAAGTATCGCTATCTACACTTCGCGACGCACGGCGAAGGCAACAGCGTGCGTGCGTTTGAATCGGCCTTAATCCTGGCCCAGGATAACGTGTTAGAGAACGCCCTGCCGAAGGCCGGCGAGCCCTTTATTAACGGCCAACTCTCCGCGAACGAAGTCCTTGAATTCTGGAAGCTAGATGCTGAACTGGTCACTCTCTCCGCCTGTGAGACGGCGATTGGCAAACAAGGAGGTGGTGACGGCATGCTGGGCTTCGCGCAAGCATTCCTCACCGCCGGATCACGCGCGGTCTGTCTCTCGCTCTGGAAAGTCGATGATGCGGCGACCATGCTATTGATGGATCGCTTCTACCAGAACTTGCTCGGCAAGCGCGCTGGTCTGGAAAAGCCGATGGGCAAGGCCGCAGCACTTGCGGAAGCCAAAAGCTGGCTAAGGAGCTTAACCACTGATGAGGCGCTGCAATTAACCGCCGGCATGACCCAAGGAGTTGTTCGCGGTAAAGGGCAAGCGGAATTGCCGCGGGTCGTTATTCCCAAGCCCGCTGATCCAACGAACGCCCAGAACTTCAAGCCCTTTGATCAGCCGCAGTACTGGGCTGCCTTCATCCTGATCGGTGATCCGGATTGATTCGTGCTCAGCATCGATTGTCAGAATGATGTGGTTCGCTTAAGGTTCAAGGCCAATGGAAGTTATCGACGTATCGCAATCGGAATCCACGCTGCGAATCCGACTGGCTGGCCATCATGGTCACGGAGAGGAGAACTTAATTGCCGGGCGCCTCGTGAAGAGCGTGCTGGAGGACGCGATGGACAATCACCGCGGTGAATTCACGGAGGTCGTCATCGACTACTCAGAGGTTTACGGCGTGGGAGGGGACGGCCCGATCTGGTCGGTCATGCCGGCGATTCAACGGAAGATCGACGTGCGCTTTGTCGCCTGCGGAGAGACTTACGATGGGCTGGCGGAACTACTGGCCGCCACGCGCATGGACCAGTTCATTCGCTTGGAGAGTCGGTAAACGACCTATCCCATTGCACTGGAGTCATATCTTGCAGACCTACTCACACTTGGAATACCAATGAACGGGAAGCGTCTTGGTGGTCCGCCCTTTGGAGCTGGGGCGACGCATCCTGCCGGCGACGCCGGAATTTCGTAGTCAATTACAGCAGTTGTTATCAGTGCAAGCGGGCGCACTGTTGCTGGATTTGCGCGCGTTCGAGATGCTTCACAACTACTTGACTTTCGTGTCGTTGTTGCACCGCGATTGCCTTCGCGAGGAACGTCCATTGGCGCTGTGTGTCCAGTCGGATGTGGCTGAAGTGTTCGCCATCAGTAGGATGGACACAATAATCATTGTCCATACAGAATTTGAAGATGCGGTTGCCGCACTGGGCCACGTAGCGCCGCGTTAACACACTCAGCACGAGTCGGGCGGCACGTGATAAACCGCCTTGATGTTTCAATGCGATTCACGCTGGTCGCTGAACCCGATTGCCGTCACGATTGGTGATTGGCAAAGAAGCGGATGAAGTCGTCTTCGTAGTCCTGCCGGCGATT
>JBGSHH010000143.1:0-4537 GCA_041752355.1 Pirellulaceae bacterium
AGCGGAGCGAATCGCGAAGTACCTGGGTACAACCGCCAAGCCAGCATTGATAGCTGAGGGAACAAGTAACGACGTAAGTCCTTACCCTGTAAGCTAGTGGCCGCTCGGGGATTTGAACCCCGACGCCTTGCGGCACAGGAACCTAAATCCTGCGTGTCTGCCAATTTCACCAAGCGGCCATTTGCTTGATTTCAGATTAGTTTATCTTCGGATCACTCATTCGGCTACCCAGAGTCGCCGTTGAGGGCATTAATTCGCGCCTGCCAGCAGGGAAATCAGGAAGAGAAAGCCGCCGCCGAAGCAAACCAAGACAACCTGAATGATGGCGATGATTTGTCCCGCCTGCGTGAGACCATAGCCACTGTTGTCCATTTTGCCGGAACGCATCTTTTTGAGATCCTCGTTGGCCATGACCCAAGCGGCGATCGCCAGCAAGAAACAGACAAACCAACTAGCGATGGCGAGTGCAAGTATCGCGCCGCCCCGATGCGGTTCGACGTAACTTGTCGTCGCGCTCGCGTAACCGGTTGGCCCCATGAATTGCCCGCTGGCATAGGGGTTGATGGAACCGCCTTGCGGCTGGTCGGCGAACGGATTTGCCGCAGTCAAATTCCCGGTTGGGCGACTGGCGAGCGAGGGATAAATATTCGCCGCTGGTTGCCATTGCTGATCGTACTCGCGCTTGAGCCGCGTGGTGGGACCAATCCGTTTTTCTTGCAGCCATTGATCGAGCGTCGGCCGATCGACCGGACCAAACTCGCGACCGTCGTCGATTTTCATGAACCAGCGCTCGCCAAGTTGCTTGGCTGGCGGGTTGGCGAACATCGGCGTACTGCTCGGCTGACTGAAAGGCGTGCTATCCTGCGGGCGCGGCTCCGGTGGATAGGAAGGCTTGGAAAGTGCTGGACTGGATGCCAACGGCGAATAGCTCGAAGGTGTCGGCTGCGGCACGACATAGATCTGGCCGCAACTAGGACATCGCGCTTGCTTGCCTGCGTGCTCGTCAGCGACGCGGAGTTTCTTCGAGCAACCTTGGCAGATGGTTTCAATGGCCATTAGCTATCACTACCCAACGATGAGACCAGGGGCGAATTCTGCGATAGGGGATGGAGCATAGTCTAACATAGGGTGCGCGGGAAGTTCCATTCTCATCCGCGTGCGGCGACCAAAAGCAACACGAACATCGCGATCACCGCCCCGACGATATACACCATGGAAAAAGCCATGCCGAGAAAGCGACCCGCTTGCGTTGCGCCCTGGCCGCTGGCATCCATGCGTCCCGCCTGCATATCGGCCAAGTCGGCGGAGCCCATGACCCAGGCCATTATGCCAGGAATGGGACAGGTCGTGATGATGCTCAGGATTCCCAGGATCAAAATCAGGGGCCCGCGATGCGGTCGCTCGCCGGCGCGCCAAGATTCCGCTTTGATCGGCATGACCGGGACCGGTATGGGATTGGTGAGCGAAGGGAAGAGTTCCGCCGCCGCCCGCCAGCGATGATCGCCAGCCGAGATCGCGCAGTCGGGGGTGACACGTCCTTCCTGCACCCAGCGCTCGAATACGTCCGGCGCGACAGGACCATAAATGGGACCCTCCGGCGTGCGGAGGAACCATTGATGGGGATCGGTCGGCTCGGGAAGCGGCGTGGAAGGCGAGTCGGACGCTGCTGGTAATTCTGACACCTGCTCGGTAGCCACTGGATCCGGCAAATCGTCTTGAGCTGGCGGAGCAACCAGCGCGGGGACTTCATCCGCCGGAGGTGCGACGGCGGCCATTTCCTCCACATTAATGGGTGGAGAAGGCGACGACGCTTCCGGCACGGCGTAGATCGTTTGACAAACCGGGCAGCGCGCTTGCTGACCAGCGTATTCGTCGCTGATGCGGAGTTTGGCTCGGCAACTGGGGCAGAGGGTATCGATAGGCATGAGGGGTATTATGCCGTGCGGCTTGCCTGCGGAAAACCTACGACCAAAAATCCGTGGTCTTCCGCTGTTATTGGGCTGCGACCAACGCCTGGCGAAGAGCTGGAATCCTCGTGTTTGATGAAAAAGTCGTTGACTTTTTCATCACGCCTATTTTCCTGGAGACGCTTTAGCTACGGAAATACATCAACGCCACAGTCCGGCAACTCGGCTTTAAATCGCTTGACTCCATCCCTGGTAACTGAAGCGTTCGCTCCCACTTGTAGGGTCTGGAGCGACTTGATGGATGCCAGTCGCTCCAATCCAAGATCGGTGATGCCCGTTTGGGTTAAGTTAAGATGTTTGAGCCGCCTCAACCCAAGCAGATGTATTAGCCCTTCGTCCGTGATGTTGTTGCCTCCCAACTTAAGGCTCACTAGCTCAGGCAAACTACCCACGACGCTCAGGCCATCATCGGTGATTTTCGTACCCGACAAGTCTAGCCAAGTCAAACTGCGCAACGATGACAACCGTCGGATGCCAGTGTCCGTGACCGAGACCACGCGAAGTTGAAGATGTTCGAGCTTGTGAAGGCCACCAATCGTATTCATCGAGTCTTCGGTGATGCTCGTCGCCACGATTTGCAGCTCCTCCAATGTTTCGATGCCAGACAAAGCGGCAATTCCCTCATCGGTGATGGCGGAATTCAGATAGAGATGAAGCGATCGCAAATGGCGGCATTTGGAGAGCGACGCGAGGCCCTTGTCGGTGACCGAGGAGCGGATGATCTGCAGGGTTTCAAGATTGTCGAGTTGAGCGATTTGTCGCACATGCTCATCGGAAATCGACGGACCGTACAGCGTAAGATTTCGCAACGAAGCATGCTTCGCGAGTTTGCCGAAGCCACTCGGCGTAATCGACGTATCCGAAATGTTGAGGCCTTGCAAACTGCGAATCTTTAGCAGGTCGCTGATACACTCATCCGTAACTCCCAAACCACGGATTTGGACGTCTTTCAACTCACGCAAACGATGAAGCTGCGAGATTTCACGGTCACTGGCAGCATTGCCGTTGAAATAGACGACGATTGCCACCGCGTAGATGTCTTCGCCCAGCAGCGTTCGGGTTAACCACCAGCCTGGCATTGGCTGGCTCGAGTCCATGCCATAGGGTGTCTTCTGGTGTTGGAAATAAACCTCGCCGCCAGCGGCGCGGATTTGCGCCACAATGGGTCGCTGGATTCGAGCGCGATTCAAATGTCCGCCAAACCACGCGCAGAATCCGGCTGCCAGTAACATCGCCAACAATAGCGACCGCAGGTTGAATCTCAACCAGCGGCGATAGGCGGGTTTTGGCTTCGTCGTTTGTGCGGTGCCGCTTATCCCCCTAGCTTAATTCAGGATGGCGGCACGCGTCGAGATGCTATTGTTCATTCTCGATCAATGGATAATCCTCAATCTTCAACTTGATCTCATCCGAATTGCCTTTGAGTTCCGGCGCGTACATGGCCGAAACCTTCGCAGGCAAGGCAGAGAAGAGACCGGGCGTTTCGGCGCGCATGCGATAGTTGATGCTGTTCTTGCCCCGGGCGAGTTGCCGCACAAAGAACGCCACGCGATTGTCGCGCAGTTCCATATACGCACCCAGGCCGTTGTGGACATAGCCACTACGCACGTCGAACGGCTCAAAGCCCGCCGCCTTCATGTCTTCGAACAAGATGTACTCGTAGTCGTTCCTGCTATCGATTTCGAGTTCGATCTCGACCAGATCGCCTGACTTGAGGGTCGCCAGGTTCTCAAGCGGCACGCGTTCGTATTTTTCAACCTTCTGATCGGCGGCCTGCCCGCGCGAGCCTTCCACCTTGATCGACTTGTCGACCTTCTTTAATAGATAGAACTTACGCTGGACTTTCACTTCGAGTCCGGCCTTCTTGATGTCGTCCTCCAACGTGAAGTTGGTGAGATAGGCGTTGAAGTAGACCGGCCCTTCGCCTTGGCGACGGATCTCGATCTCGTGCTTGCCGTCTTTGACTTCAGCACCCGTCAGCACCAGTTTATTGTCGAAGGTGAAGAGGTCTGCGCCGGTGATCTTCACTTCCTTCTTTTGTTCGCCATTGACGAAGACTTGCACGACCATGTCGGGCTTGTTCTCGCCAGTGGCACGGATGTAGTCGGCGAACGATTCGACGCAGATCGCCGTGTCACGCGTGTTGGCCCAGTAGGTGGCGTGCTTGCGATTGTTGAGCAGATACTTCACCAAACGCGAAGCTTGCTCCGCTTTGGGCGTGGTCTTGCTCAGCAATTTGAGGTAGTAGGCGTTCGCCTCGGTCTCGCTGCCGTACCAATACCACCAATAGTTGTCGGCTGGCAATTTCAGATAGGCCGTTTCGTTCTCGGCATCTTGGACGAGGAATTGCTCGATGTTTTGCAGGATCATCGTGAGCTTTTCCTGGTCCTTCAGCTTATGCAGCGCCAGGCCGAACATGGCTTTGCTACAGACCGCCAGATGGTTGCGATCGCGATAGAGGAAGTCGCGCATTTCGACGTTGTCCGCGCCAGCATCAACGAGAATCATATACACGAAGGCATCCAGATCGTCGGCACTCGTCTTCCATGGATTAACCTTGCCAGCCGCAT
>JBGSHH010000144.1:0-4392 GCA_041752355.1 Pirellulaceae bacterium
GCGGCATAGTGCGAATAGGGTGGGGCGGACATTCCTGCCTGCCCCAATTTGCACTGTCAGCGCAGGCAGGGATGCCTGTTGCATCAGATTCTCGCAAAATCGCCGCGCCAAAACACCTCCTCACGTATACACTTTCTAAGGCAGGCACGAGACACCGGTTATCGGCTGGTGATGACTGTGCCGTCTACGCAAAAGGATGGAATCGTATCGGTCGTAGGATCTCGACCCATGCTGCGCGCTGGATTGCTCGCTTTGGAATTCGCCCCCTCGCAATTTTCTGCCACGAATTTTGCGGGTCTTGCGCGTCGCTCTCCCTCGTTTTGCCAAGCCTTGTGGCTACAACCACTTACGACGGCGCGCCGGTCGCGGGCGGCGTTATCGGACCGATGCTTACGTCCGCCAGAAGCGGGTGGTTCGCTACGACTGACGAACAATTCTAAAGTCCACACCCCGATTGAATCGAATACATCCTTCGGAAGGCTTGTTTCGTGGATTGATCGCTTCCGACTTTCAGCCCACACAACGAAGCAAGTTGACCACAGGGGGGAATCCAGCCGGCGATATGCACGTATCGCCACACGCTTGCTAGTCGCCGACCCGCGACGACGTAAGCGCCTACCTGAATTCCCAGTATTGTGCCACGCCGAGTACAGACGCGAATCGTTCATTCCGATTGCTCGTGAAGGATCCTCCCGCAGGGTATTTCACTGCGATCGAAGTTTTGCCGCATGATGGACGGTTCGCTGGCCGATGTTTGCGAGTAGAGGTGAGGATCAGAGGGAACTGAGACCAAGCCATTTTTTGAAGCATTTTTTGAGTTTGTCTCCGACCCAGAAGTTATCGAATCGATCGAGCTGTACCCACAGCTGCCGAGAAGGACCGAGATTGTTCGGTCGAAACGATGACAGAGGGGACAGACGCCGAGCAGTGATTGAGTAAATCCCGCACGGCAAGTGATGATCCAACGAGAGAAGAAATTGGAGAGCCTGCGATGAAGGTCTTCACAACTGGACAGGTCGCGAAGATCTGTAAAGTGGCCCCGCGCACGGTCAGCAAGTGGTTCGACTCCGGTCGTCTGAAAGGTTACCGTATCCCGGGATCTCAAGACCGCCGTATTCCCCGCGAATACCTGATCAGATTCCTGAAAGAGCACGGCATGCCCCTGGGTGACCTCGAAGACGAGGCCATGGCCAAGGTGCTGGTCGTTGCTCAAGATCAGGTGTTGATCGAGAACTTGAAGCGCGAATTGCCGCTCGAGAGGTCGTTTAAGTTGGCGGTTGCCGCCAGCGGCTTCGAGGCCGGTATTCAAGCCGAGAGTTTCCATCCCGATAGCATTATCGTGGATTTCTCGATCGGCAAAGTCGAGGCCCTGCAGATCTGCCAGAACCTGCGTAAGAACCCCGACTTCGGCGAAACGATTCTCATTGCGTTACTGCCCGATGACGGCAGCCCGATGAGTTTCGATCGTTCGAGTATCAACGAAACGTTCAAGAAACCTTTCGACGCGCATTTGCTCGCCGAACGGCTACGAACTTTGATCGGCGCGAAGAAAGAACTCGTCTAACGAGTGACTTTCGACCGCGATTGATCGCCTAAAAGTCCGCCGAGAATTGACAACCCGTCGCGATTGACCCTCGCGTCGGCTCACATAAAGATTCCTGGGAGTCGAATGATTCGACTGCTGAGGAAGCCGAGTTTCCCGGACTCGGCTCCCTCCCCAAGATGAACGACGAGAAAGGACAGGTTTTTGGACCTGTCCTTTTTTCGTTTTCCTTGGAGATCGCCGTGGATCAGGCCGTCATCGCTCATCGTGCTCCTTGCAATAGAACGTCTCCGTTCACCAGGCTGCGGCAAACGACTTTGATTTCAGAGCCCGCGCGGCCCGCGGGTCCGTGTGCAACGGGGTTTTTAGCCGTCTTTTGGCGAACCCCATTCTATCACGCAATACACCTCAACAGTGCAGTTCGGGTTTCTGAAGTCGAGAAAGTCTTGTGCGTCAGCATTCCACTTTATCTCGATTTGTTTGTCTGGGTTGCGAACAATCGAAACTCGATTGTTGTTCAAGGCCTCGTGTTGACTGATGTAGATGCGGAAAATATTGTCTTCTTTGGTTTCTTCATCAGTGTCCCAGCCGACAGCGACATTCAATTCTTCTTCCGTTAGATCTTCAATCGTCTTGGCGGCAACAGTGGCGGATTCGATGTGAATTGTTGGCGCAGAGAGATTCGCCAAGGGGCAATCTCGGTTTGGTTTTGTGAAGACGTCGAGGTCGAGTCCATCTCCAGTGATCTTCAATTCGCATCTGTCGATGTCGAACACGCAATGTTCGCTCAGATGAGTGATGACGACTTGATTCTGTTGGGCAATCATATTGACGGTTAACGGCTCAAATCAGTTGCCGGGCTGGCTGCAACGACTTCCTGCGTCGGAAGGTGAGAATGTCGGCCCGTGAATATACCTTGATCACCGTCCGTTGCTAGAGGTTCGGAGCAACCGCTCAGGGGGCTTTGGGTCCGATGTATTTCGTGGCCACCACGATGTCGTCGTACCATACCGTGCGGGTGGTTCCTCCGCCGGTACGGGTGTAACTCTGCGCTTCCAGCCAGAGCGAGAGTTGCACTTTGTTGACCTTCAGCGTGTCCACGGAACGCCAGTTGATCTTGCGGAACTCGCCGTACTTCTGGCCGTCGATCCAGCAATCAAGTTCGCCGTCTTCTTGACTGGGCGTGTTCGTCTTCACGCGCCATTCTATGCAAGTCCAGGTCTCCAGCTTGGGGACCTGATCGGGTTTGGGTTGCATCCAGTTACCCCAGTGGTTTCCTCTTCCGTCGGGCTTCATCTTCCACCAGTAGGCGTAGAAGATCAGCGCGCCGGGCGGGTTCCAATCGCGCGGACCGATGGGTTCGAGGGTGGCCCAGAAAAACTTGTCGCCGTCCGGGGCTTTGCCGGCCCCTTTGAACTGCCCCTTGCCGGCGTCGGCCATGAACCCGCTGCCGCCGTGCCCATGGTAGCCGTAATCCTTGCCGTACCGAACGTAATGCCGCATGTACAGTTCGTTGTAGCCGGGGCGAAGCCACTTCACGAACGTCACATCCTCGTGGCCATCTTTGCTCAATTGAACTTTCGCCGAGCGGGTTCCCCGGGCGATGGCCGGATCCTTCTCCGCCTGCACCGGATCCGCATCGTTGGTCGCTTGGCGTCCTTTTCGACGATTGATTTCATCCCATGTCGCGCCGATCTTGCCGTCCTCGAAATCGTCGTGGAGCAGCACGGCCTCGTCGCGGTCGATGCCGGCATCTTTGGGGTAGTTCGCGGCCAAACCGTTCCCTTGCCCCCGAGCCTGGGTCGCGGTCAGCCCGGCAACAAGGACGATCCAGAGAACCTTTCGGGAAGAGTTCACCACTGTGCTCCTTGGTGCAAGGGAAAGCTCGCATCATACGACAAGGGTGACCATGCCTCCACCGCCGAACGGGTTGACCGCCTTGTTGGGCCGCAATTTGTTAGAGCCCGCCCATTGGTCATTCTGCTTCACGTTGCATTCGCGACGTACTGACGAACAGATGGATGATCGGAATTACGAATATCGGCAGCAAGAGCAATCCCAGTGGTCCGACATTTAGATTGAACGATGTGCCCGATGCAATCGCGGCCATGCCGAGCAAATGAATGAGGCCCAGTGGAATGGCGTAAATAAAGACAAACAAATTTGTTGTGGTGCGCCAGCTCGCTTCGGAGTGCGGGAGCCGTGCGACGTTGCTGAGCCAACGCATCGCCACGCAGAATGTAATCGTTGCCGCGAGTGTGGCGATGCCAAATAACTGCAAAATAAGCTGCACCGGCGCTGGAAGTGGTGTAATGACATGATCGCAAATGGCATCAAGGATCGACAGCACAGCAACGACTTTCACGAAGGACATTGCCGTTTCGAATTTGGCATGTACAGGCAATGAACTGAGGCGAAAGACGCCAACCGTGATCATGACGACGCCAACAGCATCGTTGAGGATATCGAATTTGAAACCAGTGCCGTTACTCGTTTGAGTGAAGCTTAGGTCGAAGAGGCAAAGGAGACCGCCCCAGAAAATCATGCGCAGTGGAGTGATGGCTTGGGCGATCACACGCGATTGCCTGCGTGATTGAGTCGTCGACATGAATGCCACCACTTGATTTCGGAATATGCGAGGCAAGTGCCGTGTTTTGCCGCTTAACGGCCCAAGTTCAGCGACCCGGCCCACGAGGGCGCTCGATTGCAACCGCGACGAGACGGCCGGGCTCCCTGCAGCGCATGGTTCGCCCTTGGTTGGTTTTGGAGCCGACTGCTCATGAATGTAACAGCTGATGAGCTATCTGATGCCATCTCTCCTCGGTGATACCATGTTGCTGATCAAGCGC
>JBGSHH010000145.1:0-3845 GCA_041752355.1 Pirellulaceae bacterium
GAGCGTGACATGATCGGGCAGCAGCGCCGGCCAACCCACCGCGCCGAGCAGGATGGCGTCAAAGGGTCGCAAGACTTCCAAAAAGTCTGCCGGCACCACGCAACCATGCTGCTGATAGTAGCGCACGCCCCATGGCAGTTCCGTGAGGTCACACGTAAACCCACCATCGGACGCAGCGACGCGCTCCAACACGCGCACCGCTTCCGCCGTCACTTCCGGACCAATTCCATCGCCAGGGTAAATCGCGAGCGAAAGCTTGGTCATGGTTGTCTAGAATTCGTTTGTGCGAGTACGGATTGAATGTCGGTAATGAGCCCAGGTGAAACGTCGTGGGCATGTCCATCCGTCACTGTCTTAAGCGCGCTGGCGAGACTAACGCCTAGATAACAACTTAGCGCAGCCGCCGTGATTGCGGGCGTGCGGCTCATGCCGGCCGAACAGACAACTAGCGTTGCAACGCGTGCAGATAGCAATTGCGCGACGCTATCAATCGCTAGTTGTAGCAGCCACGGTGGATTGCCGCCGCCATCAATGAGCGGCATCCGCAAGTAGGTCAAATCCCGCGTAATCTCGGGCGGCTTCTCCTTGGCGGCGAGATCGACAATCGCCACAATGCCTTGCTCGTGGACAGCGCGGAGATCCCACAGATTCGTCGTGTTACCAAGCCAAAGATTATGCGGCGAAATGCATCGCATGAATTATCCCTCGACAGTGTCACCTGTCTCACCTTCACTGCGCCGCGCTCGTTCCAGCAACTCGCGTTGCAAG
Source organism: Pirellulaceae bacterium (assembly GCA_041752355.1). Classification (GTDB taxonomy): domain Bacteria; phylum Planctomycetota; class Planctomycetia; order Pirellulales; family Pirellulaceae; genus JAEZGD01. The sequence goes on from JBGSHH010000145.1 coordinate 769, forward strand.
GCCGCTTGTTCGGCGAGTTGCTTTGTACGATCGCGCTGAAAGAACGAGTGCGAATGCATGGCGTCGATCATCGCCAGCAGCATCACCCACAATAGTAGCAGCAACACGCCACACCACCAGAAACCGACTACCAGCGGATTCACCAGGAACACGCCGACGACGATGCCAAACGCGATGACACCGAGCAACCCACTGACTTGCAAGCGACGGCGATGGCGCAGGCGATAGAAGTCGGTTTCGCACGCGGAAAGTTCACTCGCCTGTTGCGTTCGCCAGGCGGATTGCTGCCACCAAAATGTGCCTCCGGCAACCACGGCGAGCAGAGCGGCAACAAAAAAGCTAAAGAACATGCTAGACAAGGTGGCCCGCTGGCCTGTCGAAGGTTACTTCGTTTGCTTCAGCCATTCCAGCACCACCCAGCCCACCTTGGCCAGCGACAGCGCCGAGCAATTCTCTGGCGTGTCGTGCGTCGTATGCCAATACTGTTGGCGAGCACCAGGTTTGGGATAGTCGAAGTCGATAATGTCGCAGGTGGGAATCTTCGCGATGTCGTGCAGCGCGAGATGATCGTCGCGCAAATCGTGGCCCAAGCGTGGATAAAACTCCTTCACGCCCAAGTCGCGGGCGATCCTCCAAATCTCCGTGGTGAGCGGGCGCGTGTCTTTCCACACCATGCTGTTACGCTCTTGGAACAATTCCAAGCTGGCGTCGCCGACCATGTCGAGCAACACGCCCCAGCGATACTTATGCTTGGGCGGATTGGCAACGTACTGCCTGGCGAAGTACTCCGAACCGAGAAAATATGGATCGCGATTCTGCTGATAGACCAATTCCTCGCCATCAAACAGCACAAAATCGACGCCGTAGTTGCTCTTCAAGTCGGCCATGTGATGCGCCATCTCGCTCAGCACCGCCACGCCGCTGGCGCCATCATTGGCACCCACAAACACGCCACTCTTGCGCAAACGTGGATCGGGGTCCTGGTCGGGAAGGGGACGCGTGTCGTAATGAGCACAGAGCAATACACGCTGTTGCTTTTCGGGATGCCACTCGACGATGAGATTCGTCATCGTCACGGCGGAGCCATCTTCCGGATGCCGCACCTTGAACTCTTGACGCGAAACCTTGCCACCGAGCTTCTCAAAATGCGCCGTGAGCAGCGCTTGTTGTTTGGTCATGCCTGCGGTACCGCTGACGCGCGGGCCAATGGCGCAGATATCCTTGAGCATTTGATAGGCGCGCTCGCCATCGAAGGGGATATCCTTGAGCGTCAGTTCGTCGCGCCGATTGGATTGCGCGTGACCATTGGAATTGGACATGACCACATAACCCACTAGCGCGAGCGAACCGAGGATCGCCGCGCCGAGAAACAATGTGGAGCTATCGGGCTTACGCATGATCGGTTCCGTCCCTTTCTCAAAAGCCACCTGACTGGCATTTGATTGTAACAGATGGCAAGCGGCCGTCGAACCCATCCCCACCCTGCTTGTTAGGCACTATACTGCGGGCATGATTACCTCTCGCGAACTCATCGCTGATCCTCTCGCGCACTATCCCGCCGCCACAGTGGCCTGTTTCGATCCGACGATTGGCGAATTGCCGCGTCGCGAACTGAACGCGCAGCGAACCGTCGAATTCTTGGAACGCTTGGGCGCCGCTGGCGCGCCGGCGGTGTTGATCGCCGCTTCGACAGGACAGGGGCACCTGCGTACTGTGACGGAGTTGGAGTCGTGGTTTGTCGTTGCCAGTCAAGCGAAGCTCCCCAACACGATGAAGATGGCCCTGCTGCGGCCGGAAGATGGTCTGGTGGCGAATGAACGCTTGGTGGCTTTGCTTTCGGTGCTCGATTATCCCGTGGTCTTCGTCCGTCCGGGTACGAACTTGCCTGCCGACGCCAGCGACGAGATGATCGCCGACAATCTGCGGCCGATCGTGGTGGCGGCTTCGCAACGCGGCATGGCGGTGGGCGTGTATTCGATTCCGGACGTGAGCGGCGTGAAGCTTTCGCCAGCCGCCACCGCGCGTTTGGTGCAAGGGCCAGGGGGCGGTTCGATTGTGGCGGTGAAGATCACCGAGGCGAACTACGAACAAAGCACGCGATTGTTCCTCGAGCAGCCGGCGCTCGCGCGACTGAAGATCGTGCAAGGTTGGGACCCGTTTCTGGCGACGGCGCTCCGCGATGGACCGCAGTTCGATGCGCAGCAGCGGCAACGTTGTGGTGTCACGTCGGGACCGATGTCCTTCGCTGTGCATCAGTACCAGCATATCTTGAGCGCGGCACAGGCGGGCGACTGGGACGAGGTGGCGCTGGCGCAACAAGCCGTCACGCAGCTGTTCGAAGCCATGCAAGACGATCCCACTAAGTTTGCTGATTTGCAGCGTGCGAAGTTTGTGATGGGGCTAGGGCAACCACTCTCGGCGGAAGTCTCGGCGGCGCAAATCGAGCGACTGTTGCACGCGCTCGAATCGTTGCCCCGCGCCGCCGATCAACAGCGGCTCGCCCGCTCGCTGGACTTGATGGGGGACGGCCCGTTTCATGAGCGCTTGCAAGCGCTGGCGGGGTGAGCGGGGCAGTCAGTTGGATTTCTAAATCCGTCCCGATCGCTCACGGTTGTAAGCAAGGTCACCCTCTTACCGGTCAGCGCTCGCTCTGCCCTCGCCAGCGGCGGATAGGCCGCAGCCATCCAACGAGTCGCGCATTAACTAATTAGAATTGCGTAATACTTTTGTAATTAGTATTGACGTATCAGCGACATGTCAGTATATTGCAAGATGGCGCGGAGCATTCCGCATATCGCGAATGAGATCGCGGACGATTCACGTAGCAAATGAACTGGGATCGCGAAGTCGAACGCCGGACCGCGAAAGAGAGGGTTGTGTGGTCGGTGAGTTCGCCGGCTCGTTCCGGAGGTAGATCGACAAAATCGCGCGATAACAACAGCGCGTCATTTATCGCTCTTTTTGCAAGTGATGGAGGGGAAACAGGTTACAAAAAGCAAAATAGCCGCCAGGGGTATTGTAAAGTCGAGTGCTCCGTCATCGCGGACCGCCTAGGTTAAACGAAGCCAACTGGAATC
>JBGSHH010000146.1:0-14203 GCA_041752355.1 Pirellulaceae bacterium
TCGCGACTGGCAATCAAGCGTCCGAACAAGCCTCGACGTGGCGCGTCGTCGCCGCCTCGTCCTCGTTTGTGCGCACCGACATCGCGGCGCTCAAATTCCGTGGCAATGTCGCGACCACTGTTGAAAGCTCGATCGTACTTGGAGAGCGCGGCGATGGTGCCGCCGGCGCGATCGGGGTAATCGTGGCCCGAGTAAGGAACCCGGTAGTCTGGCACCTGCCCCTTGGTTGGCAGGTCGTCGAGCTTCATGACGAGTTCGTTGCCCCACCATTGCTTGAACGACTCTTGCTGATACTTGAGTTCGTCGGCACGGATGGTTCCAGCGCGATTGCTGGGAGCGACTTGCCCCGTGGCTGCCACGATCAGCACGAGCGACAACATCGTCGACGTCATAGCCGGGATTCCTTGTACGATATCGGAGGGAATAGAGTGAAGGCGGGAATGAAAAAGCCCTCGAAAGCGACACGCGTCAGTCGAGGGCTAATTTTTTAGAAATTCAATCAGGGGCAGGCCCCCTAAGATAGGCTTAGCGCATGCGGCTGAAAAGGCCACCACGGGCGGACTTGACCGGCTCAGCACCCTTTTGGACAGGCGACTGGCAGCAGTCAGCTTGCACGTGCTTCTGAGTCGGAGCTTGAACCGGCTTTTGAACCGGGCTCACCTTTTGCACGGGAGCTTGAACAGGGGCTTGCACAGCCTTTTGGACAGGAGCTTGAACGGGGGCCACGTCCTTTTGGACGGGGGCTTGAACAGCCTTCTGCACAGGAGCTTGAACCGCATCCTTTTGAACGGGAGCTTGAACCGGGGCAGCGTCCTTTTGAACTGGCGCTTGCACAGGAGCCTTTTGCTCTTGAGCCGAAGCAACCACAGCACAACCGACCACCGCGAGCGAGCAAGCAAAAGACACAAAGCGTCGCATACCAAAACCTCCTAGATGTTAAATGACGGCAATCACCGCGTGACCCTCAAAGTTAGCTTAGTCTTCCTGTCTTAGCTAGCGGGGATGGGGCCACTCCTTCGGGAAGATTTCGGATTCCACGCGACTTAATGAGTTTAATCGTTGATTGCTGACCTGCGCCTTGCTACCTTGCCTTTACCGGAAAAGCTACGTAGATTTGGACTTAGCGAGCTTTTGCGCACAACGGACATCGCCAGGGGGAGACAGCTTGACAATGGGATTTCGGCGACTGATTTTTCGACGAAATATTCCGTTAATTTTGGCGGGTATGATGCTTGCGCTGCTATACGGGGGGATTTTAGCCCCATGCGCGTCAGCTCTCGACAATAAGCTCGTCACTTTCGAGCTAAAGATTACCGATGATGACAGCGGACTCACCGTCTCCTTAAAGCGCCAACTCCCCAGCGGCACCAATGCCTATTCGGCCTTGCAGGCGAGTGTGCCAGTGCAAGTGAAAGAGTATGCTGGTTTAGGAGTTCGCGTCCTGAAGATCTGCGATGTCGCGCCAGTACGGGGCAAGCACTGGGGCTTGTACGTGGACGGAAAAAAGTCAGAGACCGGGATCGCTGGCATCACGATCGATAAAGACATCCTTATAGAATGGAAGACGCAACCGTGAATCGATTCGCATCCATCAAATCGCGCGATCGTAAGACTTTGGCAGTGGAAGCCGCAGTGATTGTCGCTTTGATCGTGGTAGCGGTGGCGGGACGCGTTTATCCCCATCCCGCCAACTTCACGCCGATCGCCGCTGCCGCCTTGTGTGCTGGCTTTATGCTTCGCTCGCGACTCTTGGCCCTGGCGGTGCCGATTTCGGCGGTGATAATCAGCAACTTCTTTGAAGAGGCTGTCGATTTGCGCATCGCGATCGCCGTTGGCGCTGCCTTGAGCTTTCCCGTGCTGTTGCGTGGGTTGCTCCGCGAACAGTGGAATGTGACGCGCGTGATTGGCTGCTCGCTACTAGCGTCGGCGGGATTCTTTCTGATTTCCAACCTGGCCGTGTGGGCCTACAGTCCCATGTACACGCACGACCTGGCTGGCTTGGCGACTTGCTTTACCGCCGCGCTGCCGTTTTTACGTAACTCGCTAGCCGGAGACCTCACCTATAGCGCGGCATTCTTTGGGCTGCACGCGCTGTGGATGCTGGGACAAGATCACACCAATGGCAAATTGGTGCGTGCTTATGTGTCGTCACGGCGACGCTAGTCTGCCACGCTTGATTAGGCGGCGGCGCTGCGTGTTCTTGGCATGACGGAAAGGCGCGCCAGGTCGGCGTCAACCATCGTCTGCACGAGTTTCGCGAAACTCATCTGGGGTTGCCAACCAAGTTCGCGCTGGGCTTTAGCAGGATCGGCGAGCAAGATATCAACTTCCGCAGGACGGAAGAATTGTGGATCGATGACCACGTGCTTGCGCCAGTCGATGCCGACATGACCGAAAGCAAGTTCGACGAATTCCCGCACAGTGTGCGTCTCGCCGGTACCAATCACGTAGTCGTCCGCTGTGGGTTGTTGCAACATCATCCACATGGCGCGAACGTAGTCGCCTGCAAATCCCCAGTCGCGTTTGGCATCGAGATTGCCTAATCGCAATTCATCCGCCAGACCAAATTGGATGCGTGCTACGGCGTTGGTGATTTTGCGCGTGACGAATTCCAATCCACGCCGCGGCGATTCGTGATTGAAGAGAATCCCGCTACACGCGAACATGTCGTAGCTTTCGCGGTAATTGATCGTGATGTAGTGGCCATAGACTTTGGCGACGCCGTAAGGGCTGCGCGGGTGCAGAATCGTCGTCTCACGCTGCGGCGTTTCGTGCACTTTGCCGAACATTTCGCTGCTGCTGGCCTGATAGAAGCGAATCTTTGGATTCACGATTCGCACTGCTTCGAGCATGCGCGCCACGCCCAAGGCCGTGACTTCGCCTGTGAGCAGCGGCTGATCCCAACTAGCGGTAACAAAACTTTGTGCGGCCAGATTGTAAACTTCGTGCGGTTGAATCTTCGCGATCAAGCGCTGCAACGAACTCTGATCGAGCAAATCGCCTGAATGGAGATGTAGACGGTCGCGTAGATGCTCGATCCGTTCGAAGTTGTCGCTGCTTGCGCGGCGGCACAAGCCGTGAACTTCGTAGCCTTTGTCCAGCAAGAGTTCCGCCAAATAGGAACCATCTTGTCCGGTAATGCCGGTGATCAAAGCAACCGAGTTCATGCGATCATATCCTCTGAGCAAGTATTCTATATGGCAATTGAATGAGAGACTACGCGGCACGAGCCGGGCGAGGCGTTTCCTCGGCGGCGTGCGATTGACCCTGGCGAATGCAGGCGGCGAGAAACTCGCGGCAGCTTTGTTCCCAGTTCACGACTGCATACTCCGCTGGATCGCGCACACCTAAGGACTGAGGGTCGCGATCGAGGGCGATAATACGTTCGGCAAGATCCTGCGGATCGCCCAGATCGAAGTAGGCGCAGAAATCCTGTCCCACTTCGCGATGAATCGGAATATCGCTTGCCAGCACCAGCAGTTTCTTGTGCAGCGCTTCAATCAGCGGCAACCCAAAGCCTTCTTGGTGGGATGGATATACGAGCGCTCGCGATCGGTCGTAGGCGTAGTTGAGTTCGGTGTCGTTCAAATCATGGTAGCACTGCAAACGCTGGCCCAACTCGGGATGCTGTTGAATTCGCTCCAGAACTTCTTCGCAGAGCCAGCCAACACGACCAATCAGACAAAGCTTCGCCTGCGAACCCGCTTGCCAAGCGCGCTCGTAAGCATCGAGCAAATACGTGTGATTCTTGCGTGGCTCGACCGTTCCCACGAACAAATCGACTGGCCGCTGGTCATGATTTGCGAAAAAGTCGCGCACGCTTGCGCGGACGCTACCGCGCAAACTCACCAAATCGAGATCGGCACCCAAATGAAAGGCCTCGAACTGCTCACTACGCCAAGGTCGCGTCGTATGACGGCGCAAGTAGCTTTCCAGTTCATCGCGTACCGTCCAACTGATTGAAATGAAAAAGTCGGAATGCTCGGCAGTGTTCGCGACCCAGGGTCCAAACTCGCGGACGCAACGGGGATCGCAATATTGGGCGTGCGTGATGGGAATTAAATCGAACATTAATGTTCCGACTTTAGCACCGCGTGCTTTGATCTCATCAATCACGTGCCAAGACTTCTGATAAGAATTGGGCTCCATGATCATCAGCAAGTCGCCAGCGCCAGGCTCAACGATGGGCTGTTCCAATACACCGCATTTCTCCAAAATGCGCCGCACGGGCTTGGCCACCGCTTTGCCGATTTTCACAGGGATTTTGAAGATGCCGAAATGTCCAGGAGCCGGAAGTAGCCAACGTTTCAGGATGGGAATCGGTAGTGGCGAAATCAGCGGCGACATGACGGCCCGATAGGCACGCTTCGTCGTCTCCCACCACCAATTCTCTTGCTGAATGTCGACCTGGACGAGTTCGTAGTTTCCGCGGCGAAGAATCACCGGGCGGCAGATGACATTCATTTCCGGCGCGAGTTGCTTCGCGGCGCGGGCGATATTGCGAACGACACGTTGAATGCCAGTCTTGACGTGCGTGGCATGCGTATGCGTGCAGTCGAGATAGATTCGCAGGCTTGACGGTTCGGGTGCGACACTCGATGGCATGATTTTGCTCGTGGGGCGAAACACTAAAGGCGGCCAGGGAAGCAATGCCACTCGCCGGGAGTTAAGTATTGTGCCGATTGAATGCCTGCCAGCGTGCCGGCGTGGCATCAGTCTCTGCGGGAAGGTATCGCTATACCACCCAAGAGGCAAGGCCAGTTTTCCCGACAACTACCCTGTCATCAAACGTAGTTCAGCCACCGCAAAAACTGGCATTGTGAATTGTTCCAACCACAAGCTACACTCCCGCTCGCATGGTGGTTCACGGACCACAAGCGCTGCTAGCACGGACGCTGGTTGGCGTGCACTTCGCATACGATCTACTTAGTATCAGGCTCGACCATGAAAGTTGTCATCCTGGCAGGCGGCATGGGAACGCGACTTCAAGAGGAAACGACCGCTCGCCCCAAGCCCATGGTCGAAATCGGCGGGATGCCGATCTTGTGGCACATCATGAAGCACTTTCAAAGCCATGGCCTGCGGGACTTCGTCGTCGCTTGTGGCTACATGGGTGACTTCATCAAGAGCTATTTTCTCGATCGCTACAATCTCAGTGGACATCTCTCCATCGATTTCAGTTCTGGCCAAATCGACCGCTCCGTGTCCGCGCCGGAAGACTGGAAAATCCAACTCATCGATACTGGCCCCACCACACTCACGGGCGGTCGCGTGAAGCGTTTGCAGCCGTGGCTGTCCGACGAAACGTTCATGGTTACTTACGGCGATGGCTTGAGCAATGTCGATGTGAGCGCGCTATTGCGTTTTCATCGCGCTCACAATCGCATCGCGACCGTGACCGCCGTCCGACCTCCAGCACGGTTTGGCGGACTGGTCATCGAAGGCGACGCCGTTGCCAGCTTCACCGAGAAACCTTCCGCAGGCGAAGGATGGATCAATGGTGGCTTCCTGGTCTTTGAACCGGAGGTTTTCGACTATCTCGGTGGTGATCAAAGCAGTTTAGAAGCCGCCACCCTGGAACGACTTGCCGCCGATGGTCAACTTGCTGCCTATCAACATGGCGATTTCTGGCAATGCATGGATACGATCCGCGATAAGAATTATCTGGAAGGATTGTGGCGCGATGGTCATGCACCCTGGAAAACCTGGGAACCAACTTCAGCCACGGGCTTAAAAGTCGTTCCCCAACCTATCACGCGCGCAGCTTAGTACCGCACACATCACGCACCGACAACTTTTGCTCACGCACTTGGAGAATCATCGTGAAATCCGCTCCCTTGCAGTTCTGGCGCGATCGATCGGTCTTGGTAACCGGCGCCACCGGTCTGGTCGGTGGCTGGCTAGTCAAACGATTGCTCGCCGCCGGCGCGAATGTCGTCTGCCTGGTGCGTGACTGGGTGCCGCAATCGGAACTGGCTCGTAGCGGAAAGCTCGACCATGTCCGTGTGGTGCGTGGCGATGTCCGCGATCAAGAGATGCTGGAACGCACGCTTGGCGAATACGAGGTCGAGACCGTGCTGCATTTGGCGGCGCAAGCCATTGTGGGCATTGCCAATGCGAACCCGATCTCCACCTTCGAAACCAATGTCGCCGGCACGTGGCGATTGCTCGAAGCGTGTCGCCGCAGCCCCCGCGTGAAGCAAGTCGTGATGGCCTCGTCCGACAAAGCGTATGGCGACGCGCCTACACTCCCTTACACCGAGGATACGCCGCTCCGTGGCAAGCATCCTTACGATGTAAGCAAGTCGTGCGCGGATTTGATTGCTCAATCCTACTTCTACACCTATAAGCTGCCTGTCGCGATTACGCGTTGCGGGAACTTTTACGGCGGCGGCGACTTGAACTGGAATCGAATTGTGCCAGGTACCATTCGCGCAATCATGCGCAACGAACAACCTCTCATTCGCTCCGACGGTCAATACGTCCGTGACTATTTCTACGTCGAGGATGGTGCCGCCGCGTACATGCACCTGGCCGAACAACTCGCCGCGCGACCCGAGCTCGCCGGACAAGCCTTTAATTTCTCCAACGAGAATCAGGTGACAGTGCTGGAACTTGTCGACCGCATTCTCCAAGCGATGCATTCCCAGTTACAGCCAATCGTGCAAGGCCAGGCCAGTCACGAGATTCGGCTGCAACATTTGTCCGCCGCGAAAGCTCAAGAACTGTTGGCATGGCAGCCGCTGTTCACACTCGAAGAAGGTCTCACCAGGACGGTGTCATGGTACAAGAACTATCTGCAACAGCCGGTCACGTCAGCGGAAACACGTCACAGCCCGTTTGTCGCGCCTGCGGAACGAGCGGCTTAGATCTGATTCTGTCGCTGGGCACCACGCCGCTGGCTAACGCGCTTTTAAGCGCGGAACAACTCCAATCGCCGGAAGCATCCTATCCGCTCGAATTGGCGTTCTGTCCCGCCTGCGCGCTAGTGCAAATCACCGAAACGGTACCCGCGGAGCAGCTCTTTAGCGACTACGCCTACTTTTCGTCATTCTCCGATACGATGCTCCGCCACGCGCGTGAGTTGTCGCTACAACTGGTGCGCGAGCGCAAGCTCGACGCCCGTAGCCTCGTCGTAGAAATTGCCAGCAACGATGGCTATCTGCTCCAAAATTATGTGCAGTCAGGCGTCCCCGTGCTGGGGGTCGAACCCGCCCGCAACATTGCGCAAGTCGCGCAAGAACGAGGCGTACGGACGCTGAATGAATTCTTTAACGCCGAAATTGCCCAGCAAATCGTCAGTGGGGGCGAACAGGCGGATGTGATTCACGCGCACAATGTGCTGGCCCATGTCGCCGATTTACATGGCGTGATGAGTGGCTTTGCGACGCTGCTAAAAGCCGATGGCGTGGCGGTGATCGAAGCGCCATACGTCAAAGATCTGGTGGAACATGTCGAATTCGACACGATCTATCACGAACATCTCTGCTATTTCTCGCTCACATCGCTGGAAAGACTCGCTCGACAGCATGGTCTCAAGGCGATTGACGTGCAATGGGTGCCCATTCATGGAGGCACTTTGCGCTATACGCTCGCCCGACAGTCCAGTAGTCAAACCCCATCGACGACTGTCGGAAATCGGCTGGCTGAAGAACGCACAGCCGGCATGGATCGTCGCGACTACTATCTGACCCTGCGCGACAAAGTGGAGCAGCTGCGCAGCGAACTCGTGGCGATGGTAACAAAACTCAAACGCGAGAATCGCCGCATTGCCGCGTACGGCGCGTCGGCCAAGGGGAGCACGCTCCTGAACTACTTTGGCCTGGGAAGCGATTCACTCGATTACGTCGTCGATCGCAGCAGCGTCAAGCAAGGTCGATACACACCCGGCACGCATTTGCGAATTCATCATCCCGACAAGTTGATCGAGGATCAGCCTGACTATGTCCTGCTTTTGACCTGGAATTTCGCGGAAGAGATCCTCGCGCAACAAGCAGCCTATCGTCAACGCGGTGGCAAATTCATCGTTCCCATTCCCGAAGTTAAAGTGGCATGAATTTTTTGCCCACCAAACTCGCCGGCGTGTTTGTTGTCGCGCTCCAACCGATCGCGGATGAGCGAGGTTGCTTCGCGCGCACTTGGTGTGCCGATGAATTTGCAAGGCATGGTCTCGAAGCGCGATTGACGCAGTGCAACTTGTCCTTTAGCCAACAGCGCGGCACCATTCGTGGGCTACACTTCCAGACTTCGCCTCACGAGGAGGCAAAACTCGTACGCGTGACGCGCGGCGCCATCTACGATGTAGCGATTGACATTCGCGTTGATTCCCCTACTTTCGGGCATTGGTTCGCGGTCGAACTGACGGCGGAGAATCGCCTGGCGTTGTTTGTCCCGGCCGGTTGCGCGCATGGCCTGCAAACACTGGTGGACAATACGGAAGTTCTCTATCAGATGTCCTCGCCTTATGTCCCCGGTGCCGCGCGCGGCATTCGCTGGGATGATGCCACGCTAGCGATCGATTGGCCGTTGGCGGTGAGTGCGATCTCGCCGCGCGACCTGCAATCGCCAACACTCCTGGCGTGGGAATCATCGCACAAATCGTTGGAACAACGCATCACCTCTCGACATATACCTGCACCATGTCTCACGGTCCTCCCTAGTGCCACGCCGGGAGGATCTCGATGAAAATCTTGCTGTTTGCCGATGACGAAGTTGGATTAGCGACTGCCCAAGTCTTTCGGGATCATGGTCTATCGCCAGGTTGTCTGGTGCTTGATGAGCGCGATCGGAATGGACTCAATAGTCGAATCATCGATGACGCGCAGGTCACCCGTGACCGCATTCTGTACGCTAGCGAACTCGCCAACCCGGCGCGTCTCCAGTGGCTAGGCGAACAACAATTCGACTTGGGAATTCTCGCATGGTGGCCATTGATCATTTCGTCCGAGCTTTTGAGGTTGCCACGACTGGGTTGTTTGAACTTTCATCCCAGCCTGTTGCCCCACAACCGCGGCAAAGACCCCAACTTCTGGACCCTGAAGAACGAAACGCCGACTGGAGTGAGCATTCATTTCGTCGATAGCGGTATCGATACCGGCGACATTGCGTTTCAAAGCGTGATCGATACGACCTGGGAAGATACAGGCGAGACGCTCTATATCAAGTCGAAGCAAGCACTAGTACAGCTATTTCGGGAAAACTTTGCGCGCATTCAACGCGGAGATATTCCGCGCCGTGAGCAATCCAGCCAAGGCGCAAGTTTTCATAAACGTCGCGACTTGGACCCCGCCTCCCGTATTGATCTCGACGCATCCTATCGCGCCCGTGATCTACTAAACCTATTACGAGCGCGCACGTTCGCACCGCATCCGGCGGCTTGGTTCGTCGATCGCGACCAACGCTACGAAGTGCGCGTTACCATTTCTCCAGCCAGTTGTACGTAAGGAGCTTACGCTTGGACAACTTCGATGAGCGTAACCGCGAGTTTATCAGCCGCATGGGCAGCGACGCGAATCTAACCGCCGCCACCCGGGAGTGGTTCAACACCGCCTCAAAACACGAGTACTCATACCATTTCCGTTGGCTCGGTCTGCCGATCATTCAGTTTCCACAGGACATCGTGGCGATGCAGGAAGTGATTTGGTCGGTGCAACCCGATCTGATCATCGAAACCGGCATCGCGCGCGGTGGCTCGTTGATCTTGCATGCCTCGATTCTGCAACTCTTAGGCCATGGCCGCGTGCTGGGGATCGATATCGATATACGCCCGCACAATCGTCAGGCGATCGAGGCTCATCCGCTCGCACAGCGGATCACGATGTTTGAGGGCTCATCGATTGCCGACGATATGCTGACTCGCGTTAAAACCTTCGCCGCCGGTTCGCAACGCGTTCTCGTCGTGCTCGACTCGAATCATACGCATGAACATGTGTTGCGCGAACTTGAACTCTATTCGCCGCTCGTAAAACAGGGAAGCTACCTGATCGTCATGGATTCGGTGGTCGAAGATATGCCGGAAGGGTCATTTCCCGATCGCCCTTGGGACAAGGGCAATAATCCCAAGACGGCGGTGTGGGAGTTTCTCAAGTCTAACGATCGCTTCGAGATCGACAGCGCGATGCACGACAAGTTGCAGATCACTGTCGCGCCCGATGGCTGGCTGAAGTGCATCAAGGATTAAAGAAGGGAAGCAAATCATGAAGCGCATCCCGGTCGCAGGACCTTGGATTACCGATAAAGAAGTGCAGTACGTCGCCGATGCCGCCGCCAACGATTGGTACGAAGGGGCTGGCACCTATTGCAAGCGTTTCGAACGCTCGTTCGCCGATTATGTCGGTGTGCGTCATGCCGTGAGCGTGCCGCATTGCACGGCGGCGATTCATTTGTCGCTGGTGGCGCTCGGCGTGGGGCCTGGCGATGAAGTGATCGTGCCGGATGTAACCTGGATCGCCTCGGCGGCACCCATTAAGTATGTTGGCGCGGAAACGGTTTTTGCCGACATCGATCCGGTCACCTGGTGCCTTTCGGCGGAAGCATTCGAGCGCTGCATCACGCCGCGCACCAAAGCGGTCATTCCGGTTGAATTATACGGCAACATGCCGGAAATGGACGCCATCCGCGCGATTGCTCACCAGCACAACATTGCCGTGATTGAAGACGCCGCGGAAGCGTTTGGCTCGGAGTATCGCGGCCAACGCGCCGGCAGTTTGGGCGACACCGGCGTGTTCAGCTTTCATGGTTCGAAGACGTTGACCACTGGCGAAGGTGGTATGCTCGTCACCGATCGCGATGACATCTACCAGCGTGTACTCTCGCTCCGAGATCATGGCCGTCCACCAGGCGATACAGGCTTCTACAATCAAGAGGTCGCCTTTAAGTATCGCATGAGCGGCGTGCAAGCGGCGCTCGGTTTGGCCCAAGTCGAACGCGGCGAAGAGCTCGTCGCGCGCAAGCGTGAAATCTTCGCCTGGTATCAAGCAGAGCTAGGCGATCTTCCAGGCGTGACCTTGAACGCGGAGCCAACTGGCACGAGAAATTCGTATTGGATGACGACACTGGTCTGGGACGAGAACCCCGCAGTTGGCAAGGTGGAACTCGCGGCGCAACTCAAGGAACGAGGGATTGATACGCGACCCTTTTTCTACCCGCTTAGCTCACTCCCCGCCTATTCCGCGTCGCAGCAGGCGGTCCGCGCCAAACAAGAGAATGCCGTGGCGTATCGCGTCAGTCCCTACGGTCTCAACTTGCCGTCGAGCTTTCGGCTAACACAGGACGAAGCCCGACATGTCGCCTCCCAAGTGCGCGACCTGTTGCAACATGCTCAAAATGCACGACGGACGGCCGCTTAGTCAATAATGGTGGCGATCAATTAGGCGATCTCTTCTCGAAGCGACAACGATGGCCACTCCCAAAGTTAGCATTGGTATGCCGGTCTATAATGGCGAGCGCCTGCTGCGTCGCGCGCTCGATGCGCTGGTAAGCCAGGACTTCGCGGACTTTGAGTTGATTGTTTCCGACAATGCGTCCACCGATAGTACCGCCGATATCTGCGCGACCTATGCTCGTTTTGACTCGCGGATTCGTTATACGCGACAGGCCACAAATATTGGTCCCGCCGCCAACTTTCGCTATGTCTTAGAGCAGGCCAACGCGCCGCTTTACATGTGGGCAGCGCATGACGATGTATGGCAGCCGCAGTTCCTCTCCGCCAACTACGATGTCTTGGCGACGCAGAACGACGTCACATTGAGCATTTCCGAAGTCGAGTTTGTGAATGAAGATGGTCATATCATTAATTTCGTCACGCCAGGTACCACGCCACTACTGAAAGATCCACGCCAAAATCTTATCGACTATCTAGACGATCCAGCAGGCAATTCTCGATTTTATGGTTTGCATCGCACAGAAGTGATTCGACAGTGTTACCCCCAAGAGCGAGCGATGTGGGCGCACGATTGGTTGGTTATGGCCAGAACCTTGAAGTTTGGTAAGCATTTTCAAGTTCCGGGTTGTTTATTCCAGCGCAGTCCCGATGGCGCTAGTTCCGATGCCGAGAGACTCATTCGAAAATATCACAAGAGTTGGTTCATTCAGAAGATGCCCATGCTTCCTTTCACGTGGGCGATCTTAACCGATCCCCTGGTCCCACGATCTTGGGGTGTTTGGCGGCCTCTTTGGAAGTGGAATCAGATCTACATGAAGGATCGCTATTTACGAGTGCGCCACCATTTGCACTTATGGCGTGACGATATGCGACGTTCTGTTCGCCGTCTACGCGGCAAGGCGGCTTGATTGCATTGAGAACACGGCGGCGAATCGCTCTGCTACAATTTCTCGCGTTACGTTTCTTCCCGTGTAGCGAGAATGACCGATGCGCACCGCGATTATGTTCCGCGTTTGTTCTATAGTTCTTACTCTGGTGGCGATTCCGCTATCTGCCGCAGAAACAGCGGATCAAGCCACCACTTCCTTCCGCCAGCTCTTGGCCGATGAGTGGCAGTGGGGACTGGAGCAATCGCCGACGTTTGCGACGTATCTTGGCGACAAGCGATACAACGACCGCTGGCCGGATGTGAGTTTGGCGGCGATTGAGAAACGGCACGAGCACCAGAAAGATCTGCTCGCCCGGTTGGCAAAGATCGATGCCACCGAGTTGGCAGCCGCCGACCAGTTGAACTATCGCTTGTTTCAGAAGCAGATCGCCAGCGAAGTGGAAGAGTATCCCTTTCGCTGGTTCTTGGTGCCGCTCGATCAGCGCGGCGGGATTCAGGATGAAAGCTCCGTTGCCGATACGATCAATTTCAGCACCGTAAAGGACTACGAAGATTGGCTTACGCGGTTGAACGCCTTTCCGACGTATCTGAATCAAACGGTGGAACTGATGCGCACCGGCGCGAAGGAACAAATCGTCCAGCCCAAGGTGGTGATGAAGCGATTGCCGGATCAAATCAAGAAGCAATTGGTCGACGATCCCGAGCAAAGCCTGTTCTATAAGCCCTTCAAGACTTTTCCTGACAGCATCTCTCCAGCCGATCGCGAGCGTTTGCAAGCCGCCGCGAAACGTGCAATCAGCCAACAAGTCGTTCCTGCTTATCGCAAATTCGCAAAGTTCTTCGATGATGAGTATTATCCCGCCTGCTTCAATGAAGTGGGTGCCTGGCAAATGCCGCGCGGCAAGGAGCTCTACGCACTAAGGGCGAGGCAATTCACAACGACCGAACTGACGCCGGATGAGATCCATGAGATTGGCCTCAAGGAAGTTGCCCGCATTCATGGCGAGATGCAGAAGATTGTGCGCGATGTGAAGTTCGAAGGTTCGTTTCAGCAATTCCTCGCCCACCTGCGACAAGACAAACAGTTCTATTACAATTCGCCGGAAGAATTACTTAATGGCTATCTCGTGCTGTGCAAGAAAGTTGATCCGCAACTGACAAAACTGTTTCGCAAGCTGCCACGCATTCCTTACGGATTGGAGCCAATCCCGCAGCACATTGCTCCCGATACCACCGCCGCTTATTATCGTCCGCCCGCTGGCGATGGCTCGCGCGCAGGCACGTACTTCGTGAATCTTTATCGCCCTGAGATGCGGCCCAAGTATGAGATGGAAGCGCTGTCGCTGCACGAAGCAGTCCCTGGCCATCACTTGCAGTTGGCCCTCGCGACGGAGTTGGAAAACGTGCCGGAATTTCGCCGCTTCTCCAACTGCACGGTCTACATCGAAGGCTGGGCGCTGTATGCCGAAAGTCTCGGCGGCGAACTCGGTTGCTATCAAGATCCTTATTCGAAGTTTGGCCAACTCACTTATGAAATGTGGCGCGCCGTGCGCTTGGTGGTCGATACCGGCATGCATCACAAACATTGGACCCGCCAACAATCGATCGACTACTTCAAGACCTACACGGCCAAAACCGATCTCGACATCACCAACGAAGTCGATCGCTACATCGCCTGGCCGGGGCAAGCGTTGGCCTACAAGATCGGTGAACTCAAAATCAAGGAACTTCGCCAGCGGGCTGAAGCCAAGCTCGGCGACAAGTTCGACATCCGCGAGTTTCACGACGTCATCTTACGTCAAGGCTCCGTGCCGCTGGACGTGCTGGAGGAGTCGTTTGAGGTCTGGTTGGCAGGCAAGGCATAGCTGTGAGGAACTGCCGCGATGTTTGGTTGGTTCAAGCCGTCGTGTCCTTGCGATCCCGCCGCCAAG
>JBGSHH010000147.1:0-22662 GCA_041752355.1 Pirellulaceae bacterium
CCGGCGGTGACCATCGTGGCGGCGTGGATCAGTGCGGAAACCGGCGTCGGACCTTCCATCGCGTCCGGCAGCCAGACGTGCAGCGGGAATTGTGCGCTCTTGCCGCACGCACCGAGCATTAAGAGCAAACAGATCGCCAAGGCCGTGCCGCCGACCACGTAGTTATTGGCTTCGATGCGCGAGGGACTAAGCACCCCTTGCACCGCCAGCGTCGTATTTTCGCCCAACGTGACGGTCGGTTCGCCATCGGCGGTCGTATACGTATCGTGAAAGTTCAGCGAGCCATAGGTCGTCCAAATCAAAAATAGCGCCAAGGCGAAACCAAAGTCGCCGATCCGATTGACCAGGAACGCCTTCTTGCCAGCGGCGGCCGCTTCGGGCTTCTCATACCAAAAGCCAATCAGCAGGTAGCTGCAAACGCCGACTGCTTCCCAAAACACAAATAGCAAAATGAAGTTGCTGACCGAAACCAGCATCGTCATGGAGAATACGAACAAACCGACATAGCTAAAGAATCGCCAGTAACCGCGATCGCCATGCATATAGCCCGAGGCGTAGATCGCGACCAGCGTGGCGATGAATGTCACCATGCAGAGCATGATGGAAGTCAGAGCATCGGTCCGCAGCACCACATCCAGCGAGAGATCGAACTTGCCACCCGTGGGAGTGTACGCATCCGCCACCTGTGGCGACGCTTGCTGGGTGTAAGCATCCTTCAGATCGAGCCAGGTCCAGAGTTTGACGACATGCTCAAATGATTGCGCGACGCCGGTTTCGCCGGACGCATCGAGGGCGTGTTGCCGACTGTTGACTTGAAACAGCAGCAGCAAGGCGCATACGAACGAAGCCCCGAGCAAGCCGATGACGGGCCAGTGGCTGTTACTCTTTAGTAGTTTGGGACCCAGGATCGCCGTCAGCACTGCCGCCAAGAGCGGAAACGCCGGGATCAGGATCATCAAGGTGTCGATCGTCATCTTCCTTTACACCCGGCTGCGATGCAGCTCATCTTCCTGGTTATGTTTCGGCTCGACGCCCGCGACGGTCAATGTCGGCCAGACGCGGTCGCTCTCGTGCTCTTCCGGCACTTCGCGATCGATGAATTTTGGTTGTCCTGGATCGCGCAAGTCCTGCCAAAACGCGATATCGAGCTTGCCTGTTTTTTGAGCGAGCAACAGCACCAAAGCCATCGCCACGGCGGCTTCGCAAGCAGCGACGGTGATGATGAACACCACCAGCATCTGCCCGCCGAAATCTTGATGGTACCGTCCCCAGGCGATCAAGCTCACCGACACCCCTTGCAGCATCATCTCCGCGCACAGGAACATGACAATCATGTTCCGACGGACAAGAAAACCGACCAGGCCAATAGTGAACAGCAATCCACCCACGAGCAGGTAGTTATAAAGCAGCGTGATTTCAGACATGGGACTCTCCTTCTCGTCGCGCCGCGGCCGCGGAAGTCCCTTGCGACAACATCGCCACCGCACCGACCAACGCCGTCAACAGCAGCGTGCCGGCAACTTCCACCGCGATCAAATGCCGACTGAAAAGAAAACCACCGAGATGGGCCATGTGGTTGTGCGCGAGAACATCTTGATGGACGCTCAGCGGCGGATCGAGCTTGATCTCAAATGGTTTAATGACGGTGCCGGTCGTTCCCGGAACTTCCGATTGCAACGCCTTCGTGACAGCGGCGACCAATTTCGTTTGCTGGGCTTCTGTTAGTTCGATTTCCGCCACATCACTGTTGGTTACCAAATGCAGACGAATGCCTTGCTCACCTCTACCGAACTTCGCTTTCGCGATATCCCGGCCACGCAGCGGGAACTCTTTGTCTTTCTGAGCGATGTTTTCGATCGCGGCTGCCACATGATCTCGTAAGCCACCGCCAGCGAGCCCTTGCAGCGAATAGATCACCGCCCCCAACACTAGCGCGCCGGCGATCGCGGCGGCAGGTTTAGCGAACCAACCCCAACTAATGCGATCGTACGAAGCATGGCCGTCCGGTTGCGCGAGCATAATGACAAAGAGAAACGTCACGACAATTGCACCGGCATAAACCACCACCGTCGCCACACCCAGGAATTGCGCTCCTTGATAAAGGAACAGGCCACCGGTGCCGAGCAATGTCAAAGCGAACCAAATCGCCGCATAGACTGCGCTGCGCGAACCGATCATTGCCACCGCCGAGCCCACGGTCGTGACCGCCAGCAGGCCGAACACCAGCCACTCCAGCACTTCATGCGAAGGATTGTCGTGCGTCGTCAGCATTACGCTGGCGACGAGGCAGCCACCAGCGATGGCCGCTAATACCCCGCCTAGTGCGCGATAGAGCGGCGTACTACGTGGCGCGATGAGCATCAGCGCGACTGCCCCCAACACCACGCCCCAGGTAACCGGCATCTCATACCACGAAAATTGTAAGAACAACAGCGCGTTCATGAGGGGGCTTTCACTCCCATCTGCGAAGATTTGCAAGGCTCTTTGTCCTTCGTTGCGTCATACACGCTGAGTAATTTCTCTTTGTCGAAAATCATTTCCTCGCGGCTGCGACCGGTCAGGTTGTAAAGGCTGGTGAGTTCCACCGCGTCCACCGGGCAAGCTTCCTCACACATGCCGCAATAAATGCAACGCAATTCGTCGATGGCGAAGCTCTGCGGATACTTTTCGCGATCGGGCCAAGGGCTTTCTTCGGCGACGATATCGATGCAATGTGCGGGGCAAGCGGTAGCGCACAAAAAACAAGCCACGCAGCGCACGCGACCATCGTCGTCCCGATTCAATCGATGCACACCGCGATAGATCAACGGATTGCCGATCTCCGGTTCTTCGTCGGGATAGCTGACGGTCACCGGATGGGTGATCGCCTTGGCCATGTGTTTGAACGTAGTGGTCAAACCTTGCACAAACAGCGGCAAGTACATCTTGCCAGCCAGTCCGAGTTGGGGTTCTTCCATCCAACGGATATTCGGATCATCGGGACGCATATCATTTCTTTCCGACTAAATCTGCGGATCGATGCCAAAGGGATCGAACGTGCGCTGTGCGCGGTTGTCGGTCACCAGCGGGTTCGCCAGCGCCACCAAAAACCAACCAGCAAAACAGACTACCCACGCCCCTGCGGCTTGCAATAGTTCATAAGTCAGCGAATCACCGTGGGGTGACAAGCGACGCAATTCATAAAACACCGCCAGCGCCACTAGGTTCAACATCCCCAGCGGCAGCATGATCTTCCAGGCGAGCGACATAAGTTGATCGAAGCGAAAACGTGGCCAACTCCAACGCACCAACATAAAGAACATAATCACGCCGCAAATCTTGACCGACAGCACCAGCAATCGCATGACGCCTGTGAAGAGAGTGACGTTGGTCGCCGCCGGATCGCCTGTCAGTCCCCAAAAATGCCAACCACCCAGGAACAGAATTACGATCAAAAACGCCGCCAGAATCATGTGTAGGAATTCGGCCACCAAAAACAGCAGCAACTTCAAGCCGGCGTATTCGGTGTGATAGCCACCGATCAATTCTTGTTCGCATTCGGGCAAGTCAAACGGCAACCGCGCGGCTTCGGCAAAGGCGGCGACGACGAACACCATGAAGCCCAGCGGCTGCGCGAAACCATACCATACACCAGTCGCGGCTTGCGCTTGCATGATCTTTTCCAGATCCATCGAACCTGCCGCCAGCACCACGCCGAGAATACCTAGCCCGAGCGGAAGCTCGTAAGCGATCAATTGCGCGCTCGAGCGCAAACCGCCGAGAAAGCTATATTTGTTGTTGCTCGCCCACCCGCCAAGTATCACGCCATACACTGCAATGCTTGACAAGGCGAAGATGAAGATCAATCCGACATCCATGTTCGGCGCGACCACCAACTCCACTTTGTCGCCCAATCCCAGCGACTCCGGTAGCGGCATGATGCTGCCAAAGGGCACCGCGGCAAACACGGCTAGCGCGGCGGTGAGAATGGAGATCGGTGCCAGCAAGTACAACCGCTTGTCGACATGCGCCGGGGTGTATTCTTCCTTGGTAATGAACTTGATGCCGTCGGCGGCTGGTTGACCGAGTCCCCATAATCGCAAGTCTTTGAAACCGAACAGCGATAACGGCGCGCCGACGCGATTGGGGCCGACGCGATCTTGCGTCCAGGCGGCAATCCGACGCTCCAACAGCACAAAATACGCCGCCGCTGTCATCAAACCGCCGATCATCAGACCGACTTTGATCAGCGCTAGGATAGTTGAAGCTGTGAGCATAGGGCGATTTCAGATTGCGGATTTCAGATTGAAATTCAATACAAACCTAAACGGTGGCTTCTACAGGCTGCTCGGCGAGCAAATTCACTTTCAAATCGACACCGGTCGAAGGCACCAGTTGTTGAGCGGCAGCGAAGTAGCCGATCTCTCGCGACACATCATCCAGCACACGCCGCGCATTGTACATGCCAGGTCGCGCTAGCAACTGCCAGTACAAATAGCCTTCCAACTTCACGCCCGCTGGCGGACGAACTGCCCAGCCGAACGATTGCAAGCGATCCGCATGATTCACATACGATCCGGCGCGCTCCGCGAACGACGCCCCTGGCAATTGATAATTGGCGCGATCCCAGAGCGAGGACGCGAACATATCTTGCACAATCAGCAGCGGTGTCACGGCGATCGACTCTGCGGTCGCGTCATCGATCCACGTGTGGCCGTAGCCGCCTGTGACCCACAGCGCGCCGAAGCTTTCCGCCGCCAGTTTGGCCGGCAGATCTTTGAATTCGATCAATTCTCCTTGCAATTGCCCGATGACCTTCGACACACCCAGGCGATTAGGGCATTTTTCCGCGCGGATGGTGAAGCCGTTCTTGAACGTCTCGTCTTCTCCTTCCATGGGTACCGGCCCCAGCACCAACAACGCGTTCGTATCGATCGAACGGACATACGTCGCCAGCAAGTAAGCTTCCTCGACGGTTAGCATCGGCGAGATCACTGCCGCAAGCCGGCCTGCCTTACGGAGCGATTTATCGAGCTCGGCGGTCAGTTCGGGCCACTCGATGTTCACGTGCTGCTCGCCGACGTACTTGCGTGGCTCGGTGACGCGGAGCGGATCGTGAACATGCTTCCAGCCATACCGCCCATCGTCGCACATCCACCATTGATTGACGTGCGGATTCTCACGCGGCTTGAGGCGATAGATATGATCTTGATTCTCATCGACTCGAATCGAGCAACCTGTCGAGCAACCGGCGCAGACATTGTCGTGGCTCCTCATGAACCAGACGCGCTGCTGATAGAGGAAATCCTTATCCCCGAGCGCGCCGACCGGGCAAATATCGCTCACATTGCCGGATAGTTTGTTGTCCAACGGCAAGCCAGGGAAAACATCGATCTCTTCATGCGCACCACGATTGATGATCATCAGTTCGTTAGTGCCGGAGATTTCTCGCGTGAAGCGGACGCAACGACTGCACATCACGCAACGATCGACAAAGAGCGTGATCGTCTCGCCCAGATCGCGACGACGACTTGTAAAGGGCATGATATCGGCGCGGCGCTCTTCGCGGCCATGTTCGAAGTGATAATCTTGCAGCGAGCACTCGCCTGCTTTGTCGCAGATGGGGCAATCGATGGGATGGCGAATCAGCAGATCCTCTTCCACCATCGCACGAGCGTTCTTGACCGTATCGTTGTTGGTGACAATCACCATGTCGGGCGTGACTGGCGTTTGGCAACCAGGCACAAGCTTCGGCACCACGCTGACCGCGCCGGTCGCTGGATCGCGTTTGCCGGTTTGCACCAGGCACATGCGACAACTCGCCACGACCGACAAGCCGGCGTGCCAGCAATAGTGCGGAATATCGACGCCGGCCCGCTTAGCGACCTGAATCACGTTCAGTCGCTCGCCATCGGCAATTTCGATTTCCTGTCCGTCAACAATAACTATGGCCATGGGTGGGATAATTTCTCGCGGGGCTACCCGCTGGGGGAATGACGAATGTCGAAATCCGAATGACCAATGAAATACGGCGCATTCGTCAATTCAATATCATTGGTCAGTCGTGCTTGGTCATTGGGACTCTCTTTAGTGCGATCCAATTTGAACTAACGCCGGCACAGGCTTCGTCTCCCTATAACCGCTCGGGTTCGTGCGCTTGATGTATTCTTCCAACTCGCCGCGAAACTTCTTCACGGCATTCTTCAGCGGCCACGCGGCGCCATCGGCCAGGCCGCAAATCGTGCTGCCGGGGATGATGCCGATGGTGTCGCCAATTTCCGCCAGCAGATCGAGATCTTTCAGCCTCCCCTGCCCTGCTTTGATGCGTTGCATGATCTTCAGCGACCACGACGTACCTTCGCGGCACGGCGTACACTGCCCGCAGCTTTCGTGCGCGAAGAACTGGGAACTGTTCCAAAGGTAATCGACGACAGACACCGTCTCGTCCATCACCACGACCGCCGCCGTTCCCAACCCCAAGCAGCCATACCGCCCTGGTCCCGCGAAATCCAACGGACAATCGAACTCTTCCGCCGTCAATAGACCCATACTGATGCCGCCCGGGATCGCCATCTTGGGCTTCTTGCCACCCCGCATGCCGCCGCCGTACTTGTTGATCAAGTCGTTGACCGTAATGCCTAGCGGCGCTTCGTAGCAACCTGGCTTGTTCACGTGCCCGGAGAGGCAGTACAGCTTGGGACCAAAACTGCCAGGATCGCGCGGATTAGCTGGATCAGGCGGGACACCGATCGACTTGAACCAATCGACGCCGCGCCGACAAATCTGCGCCACGCAAGCGCATGTTTCCACATTGTTCACCACGGTCGGCTTGCGAAACGCACCTTCGACGGCGGGAAATGGCGGCTTGATGCGCGGCCAGGCGCGCTTCCCTTCCAAGCTTTCGATCAAGCCTGTCTCTTCGCCGCAAATGTACGCCGCCGCACCCCGGTGGACGAAAATATCCAGCGAGTAACCGCTGCCGAGAATGTTCTTGCCGAGATAGCCAGCGGCATAGCATTCCGCGATGGCGTTCTCAATCCGCTCATAGCAGAGCGGATATTCATACCGCATATAAAAGTACGCAGTGCTGGCGCTGGTGGCGAAGCAACTGAGAATAATCCCTTCGATAACTTGATGTGGATCGTCCTCCATCAAGATGCGATTGTTGAACGTTCCCGGTTCGCTTTCGTCGGCATTGAGACAGAAATAAATCGGCCCGGGATGATCCTTGGGCAGGAACGTCCACTTGAGTCCCGTGGGAAAGCCTGCACCACCGCGCCCGCGCAACCCGCTCGACTTGATGAACTCCTTCAGGTCGTTGGGCTTCATCTCGGCCAGCACTTTGCGCAGCGCGGCGTAACCGCCAGTGTTTTCATACACCTCGCGGGTGAAGCTATTGGGCCGGCCAACATTGGCGAGCAGGACGGGTTCAAAATCGGACACGGTAGGGGATTCCTGAAACCGAGAGCAAGTCTCGAAAATCGGTTAGGGAGCCGGTTTGGTCTTCCACTCGTTCAACAATTTGTCGGACTGTTCAATCGAGACACACTTATAGAGCGTCTTATTCGCCAGAACGCACGGAGCGTATTCACAAGCGCCGAGACACTCGGCATATTCCACGGTAGTAGCGCCGTCGGTGGTGGTTTCGCCAGGCTGCACGCCCGCCTTGTGGCACATGTGATCGAGCAGTTTATTCGCGCCGAGCAACATACAACTCATCGAACGACAAACCCAGGCGCGCGTCAGGCCGTGCGGTTGGTCTTGCTTGAACATGCCGTAAAACGACAGCGTGTCTTGCACTTGCGACGGATGCAACTCCAGCAGTTCGGCGATCTCTACCACTGCTTGCAAAGGCACATAGCGCAGCTTCTCGTTAACAATATGCGCCGCCGGCAACGTCACTGCTTGCTTGGTAGGATAGCGCGGAAAATACGCCTTGATCGCCGCGACCATGTCGTCGGTAAGGACGCGGTCGGTGGCGGCATGGCCGTTGGTGCTGGGTGTGACTGTGGTCTGTGACATGTTTTCGCTTGATAAGCCTGACCGTCTCTCTCTTCGAGAGAGCGCAGGAAACAAATTAACGATCCAACTCCGCCGCGATGATGTTCAAACTTCCCAGCACGGCCACCACATCGCTGAGCGTATGCCCTCGTATCAAACGAGGAAACATGGCGAAGTGAATGAAAGATGGCGGACGACAACGAGCGCGATAGGCGACATTGCTCCCATCGCCAGCGACGTAAAAACCAAGCTCGCCGTTGGGTGCTTCAATGGCCGCATACGACTCTTCCGTCGGCACGTCAAAGCCGCGATTGGTCATCATCAACTCGAAATGCGTGATCGTTCCTTCAATCGTTTGATACACCTGCTGCTTCGTCGGCAGATTCTTCCGTTCGTCAATCGAGATGTTCACAGGCCCGCTCGGCAAGTTCTCGATCGCTTGCTGAATGATTTTGAGGCTTTCCTTAATCTCTTCCAGTCGCACGTAATACCGCGCGAAGCAATCGCCTGCCTTGGCGCAAACGACCTTAAAATCGAAATCGGCATACGACAGGTACGGCGCATCTTTTCGCAAATCGCGCGGCACGCCTGACGCCCGCGCTATCGGTCCCGTCGCGCTGCAGTTGGTCGCCTCCGCTTCGGACAACACACCCACATCTTTCGTGCGATCGACAAAGATCCGATTGCGATTGAGCAAACGCTCCATGTCGGTGAGTGTCGCCGGAAACGTCTTCAAGAACGCGCGAATCTTCTCGATCACCAGCGGCGTCATGTCTTGCGACAAGCCACCGACGCGGGTGTAGCTATTGGTGAACCGCGCACCGCACAGCGTCTCGAAAATATCGTAGATGACTTCCCGCTGATAAAACGCGTACAAGAAGAACGTGAACGCGCCGGTGTCCAAACCCATCGCGCCCGTGCTGAGCAAGTGATCGCTAATGCGGGCCAGTTCGCAGATGATCACCCGAATGTACTTGCAGCGCGACGTCAGCTCGATGCCACACAACTTCTCCACCGCCTGATGCCAGGCGACATTGTTGGCCATGGGTGAAATGTAGTTCATGCGATCGGTAACGGTGACATACTGGTTGTAATCCAGATGCTCGCCGATCTTCTCGAATCCGGAGTGCAAGTAACCGATATCGGGAATCGCGTCGACCACACGTTCGCCGTCGAGCTTAAGCACAATGCGCAGCGTCGTATGCGTGGCGGGATGCTGCGGGCCGAAGTTAATCGTCCACAGATAATCCTGCTCCGACTTTTGGATATCAGCCGGATCGAGCGTGTCGAGCGATAGTGGCATTTGGTTAGCTTCCTCGGAACTCGCGCCCTACGCCTGGTTACGTCGCAACACGGGGAAATTGTGTCGCTCGCCGCGACCGCGCAGCGGATAATCCTTCCGCAACGGATGCGCGGCAAACTCTTCGGGCATCAAAATGCGGCGCAAGTTGGGATGCCCCGCGAAGACAATGCCAAACATGTCGAAGACTTCACGTTCCATCCAATCGGCCCCTTCCCACAACGGCACCACCGAGGGAACCGTGAGATGGGGTTCGTTCACGAACGTTCGCACCGTCAGCGAATCGTTGGCGGCAACACTGGTGAGCAAATAAACCAAGCCAAAGCGATCGGTCGCGTCGCGCGCGTTGAGATAATCGACACACGTGATGTCGACAAGTAAATCGAAGCCCTGCGACTCTTTCAGAAACTGAAGCGCGTCGAAAACCGCTGCGGCGGGGATGACCACGCGCGTTTGCCCCCGAAATTCACTGACGGTGACGCCGGTGAATTTGGCTTGCAGCGCGGTAATCACTGCGGGACGAGTCGGCATGGCGAACAATCCTTGTAAGGCTACGACGTGATCGCGCGAAATTCCGACGGCTGACCAATGACAGGCAATTCCATCAGCGCACGCTTGGCAAGTTGCCGCTGCTTCGTCTCGAACTCCTGTCCGGTGATCGTCCCTTCGAGCTGAATTTTGTCTTGCAAATCGATGATTGCTTGAATCAATTGCTCGGGACGGGGCGGACAACCGGGGATGTACATATCGACCGGAATGAAGCGATCGATGCCTTGCACCACGCAGTAGGTATCAAACACACCGCCTGTCGAGGCGCAGGCACCCATGCTGATGCACCACTTGGGTTCATGCATTTGCTGCCAGACGCGTTGCAACACAGGCAGCATCTTCATCACCACGCGACCTGCGACGATCATCAAGTCGCATTGCCGAGGGCTAAAGCGAAAGACTTCCGCGCCAAAGCGCGCCAAATCGTGCTTGCTCGCACCGGTCGCCATCAACTCGATGCCGCAGCAAGCGGTCGCGAATGGCATGGGCCATAAGCTGTTCTTGCGACACCAACTCGCGAGCTCATCCAATTTACTAACGACCACATTCTCTGGCAGTTCTAGCGCCACTTGAGCACTCCTTTCCGCCATGCGTAAACCAAACCCGCCGCCAGCAGGCCAATGAAAACCATGACCTCGATAAAGACCAAGCCCCGGGTAAACCCAATCTGCTCGCCAGCTTGCGCGACCGCCGCATCGATTCCCTCCGGACTACGACTAGCCACCGCCCAGGGATATAAGAACAACAGTTCCACATCGAACAGCAAAAAGGCGATGGCGACGAGGTGAAAGCGCACGTCAAAGCGCCGACGGGCGTCATGGATCGGGTCCATGCCACTCTCGTAGGGCATTTCCTTCACCGCTGTATTCCGCTTGGGGCCGATTAAACCACCTACCCCTAGCAGTCCCATCGCCAGGAGGGCGGCACCCCCTACGAAAAACAGAATCGGTAAGACGTGGCTTTCCATAAGCCTAACTTTGGTAACGCTTTAGGTTCATCGAGACCAACTTTGTGAATCTTATCACAAAGGGGTAGCGATTAAAAGCCGACCGTTAGGGTCGGGCGGAAAAGGTGCATGGTATCGCTTGCATCAGAACCGGTCAATTGGCCGCAGTGTCGGCGACAGGCCTACGGCAGAC
Source organism: Pirellulaceae bacterium (assembly GCA_041752355.1). Lineage (GTDB taxonomy): Bacteria > Planctomycetota > Planctomycetia > Pirellulales > Pirellulaceae > JAEZGD01. The sequence goes on from JBGSHH010000147.1 coordinate 10,969, forward strand.
GATATATATGTCATCACCCGTGATAGCTAAACTGGCGACCATGAATCTCCCCAAATTCCTCCGCAGTTTCGTGATTGGCGGACAAGGTTTCGCGCATGCGCTTATCTCCGAGCAGAATATGCGAATCCATTGCCTGGCCGCGGTCGTCGTGATTGGGACAGGGACCGGACTCGGACTGGCAGCTTGGGAATGGGCGACCGTGTTAATTTGCATTGGCCTGGTCATCTCGGCAGAATGCTTAAACACGGCGATCGAGCGACTCGCCGATCGCGTCTCGCGGGAGCAACATCCTCTGATTCAACAAGCCAAGGACTGTGGTTCGGCGGCAGTGCTGGTCCTGGCGATCACCGCAGCAACTGTCGGCGGCATCATCTTCATTCCGAAACTTTGGGCGGCAATGGGTTGGTGACGTATGCTCTCATCGCCATCGCTGGCCGACAACCAGGCCGAGTCCTTTCGCTGGTGGTTTTTGCCGAGTTGGCTGGGACTGGATGCTCCTTGCGTGGTGCTCACCTGGACCTGCGCGATGAGTCAGGCTTCGCACACGCAGCTTTTGCCGCGTCCCGCCCTCGCGCTGTTTTTGGTGGTGTGGTCCATCTATCTGACTGATCGCTTAATTGATGTGGCGCGTTGCCCCGATTGGACGCAGGCGACGGGCCGCTTACGGTTTGGCAAGAATTATCAGTCGTTGTTTTGGCTTTGTCTCGGGGTCTGTAGCGGGGGGGACTTGGAATGGTCCTCGGGCAGGGGTTGCCGGCGGACGTCCTGGGGCGCGCGGTTCTTGTCGCGCTGGGGGTGAGTTGCCATTTCCTGCTGTTCGTGCTACCGATCTTGCTGCGGAGCAAACTCCCAGGCAAGGAGTTCGGCGTCGGTTTGTTATTCGCCTTAGGCGCGTATGCCTGCCTCGGCGCGACACCCGCCACGCTGCCGTTGCTCGGATCGATCGCACTGGTTGTCGCTTTCAATTGTCTGGTGATTGCAGCGCGCGATGCGGACAGCGACCGCACCAACGATCCTGGCGGCGCATCGCGTTGGTGGCGTAGCCTGCAGCGCGATCTGTGGTGGCTCGGCGCGACACTCACCGTCGCCGCCGTTTTGGCCGCCCTGCTCTGCCCGGAAACAGCGTTCTACCTTGCTTTTGCCGCCGCTTTCGCATTGCTTACCTTGCTGCATGCTTTCGCCCGCCACCTCAGCGGGGATGCCGTCCGCGCGCTGGCGGATTTTGCGCTGTTGACGCCGTGGCTAACGATGAGTGTGGTGGCCTTTCTTGCTCAAGGATTTGTGGAAACGAATCCGCCGCACGTTCGTCTTACTAGCGTAGAAACCCGGCCACTGGCACGCCCGATTCGGAGTCCCGACGATGAAACGAACGTACGCAATACTCCTGGTGACGATGATGTTAGGTTGGACGACCTCCGCGCTGGCGGATTATGGTGTGAGCGATACGGGGACGTGGCCTGAAAGTTGGCCAGCGGAGTTGGAACCGCTCCGCAAACAGGCGCGCTCCTTAGAAGGGCCCCTGTTGCCACAACTGCACTACGAAATCCCCTTCACCAAACGGGAAGAGTTTGAAACCGCTTGGCCGCATCTTCTCAAGGTCAAAACCGCCGGCGCGCCGATCGTGCTGTTGCGCGGTCCGGTCACCTGGCTCGGCTCGACCGTGAATTCCGGTGTTCGTATCCACTGCCCGCCGGAAGGGACGAAAGAACCTCAGGCAACCAAAGAACTCCGCCCCGGAATCAATTCGACCTACATCGTGCTCATCGTCGATGGGGATATTGTCAATCTGAACCGCATTAAGCTCCCACTCGACACGCCGATTGATGACGAGCGGTTTGAGTCCAAGAAGAAGGAATAGCCGCGTCAATACACAGGGCGGAGAGCGTAGCTGGCGCAAAAACGCAGCACACACACGAAATTATTTCGTACAACTTACTTGTCATTTCTTTACCAGTCAATGCGCTGCAGGTAAAATACTCATCGGCGTCAGGCTCGCGTGCGAATCTGGCGAATCTCGCCTTGTACAAGAGGCCCATAGTGGGGGCAAAAATCTGGTTTGCACAAGCTGAAAACACATTACGTTCCGATGTTGGAATTTACGTAACTGTCCACATTTAAAGGCCTTACGAACAACAGTGACGGATTTCGGAACAATCGTGGGACCTTGTGCCGGTTTTGATCGGGAGGTGAACCCAAGGTGCGGGGAATAAGGGGCATCGTCGGGGACAAATCGAATGTGGGACCGCGAACGTCCCCATTTTTGACCCGTTCGTCGCTGGATTTTGGCTCGCACCCAAACGGGGGATTCATGCCACGTCTATCGCTCCGCTTGCTAGCAACTTACAATGTTAAGTTTACGGCAGACGTACCGTATTCCGCCCGGCTTTTCGGATCCGTTCCCAATTATGAGCAGCGCCAAACCGATTTGGGAACATTGCCTCAAACATGCCGAATTGACCGACATCGGCATGCGCCGGGCGAACAACCAGGACTCCCACGCGGTGGTCATCGCCGATAGCCCCCAAGGTTGGCTCGATCGCGGGCATCTGCTGATGGTGGCCGACGGGATGGGAGCGCATGCGGCCGGTGAACTGGCCAGCAAGCTGGCCTGCGATGGTATTCCATTCCTGTATCACAAATATCGCGATCAATCGCCGCCGGAAGCGCTGCAACGGGCGGTACTGGAAACCAACGCCGAAGTGAATCGTCGCGGCAAAGCCAACAGCGACTTTCACAACATGGGAACGACCTGCAGCGTGCTGCTGCTGCTGCCGCAAGGTGCCGTGGCGGCGCACATTGGCGATAGCCGCGTCTATCGCCAACGTGGCGACATGATGGAGCAGATCACGTTCGATCACAGCATGGTCTGGGAGATGCGCGCCGCCGGACAGTTGCCAGAAGATGGCGAACTCGCCCGCGCGATACCTAAGAACGTCATCACCCGTTCCCTTGGCCCGCACGTGAATGTGCAGGTTGATGTGGAAGGGCCGTTTCCGATCGAAGTCGGCGATTCGTTTCTGCTTTGCAGCGATGGTCTCTCGGGCCAAGTTACCGATGAAGAGATGGGGGCGATCCTCGCGAACCTTCCACCCAAAGAGGCAGCGCAAGTGCTCGTCGATTTGGCCAACTTACGTGGCGGGCCCGACAATGTCACGGTACTCATCGCCAAGGTGACGGGTCCGGAACTAACCACGGCGGCAAGCGGCGCGGAACCGCTCACGATTGGCGGCGAGAAAGATGGACCAGCGGTGCATCCCGGTTTGTGGATTGGCACTGGCGTTTGTTTCTTGGCGGCGATCGTGCTGTTGCTGGTCGTGAATGCCATCGCAGGCATGGTAGCGCTAGTGGCGGGCGTGATCGTCCTGGGCATCGCGCTGTTGCAACAGTTCGGCGGCGGCAAAGGTGGCGTAGCGCTCGCAGGCGGGAAGCGACTCGGCAAAGGTCCGTATGTCCGCGTGAAGTGTGCGGCTGGAGATGAGTTTGTGACGAAGCTGACCGAGATCGTCGACAAGCTGCGCGAGACCGCGGTCGAGCATCAATTCAATATCGACTGGACTAAGTTCAATCAAATCACGAGTAAGGCCCAAGAAGCAAAGCAAGCGGGCCAACGATCGGAAGCCGTGCGCGATTACTGCCGCGCCATCAGTCAGATGATGCATGAACTTCGTCAACAGCATCGCAAAAAGGCGAGCGATTCGAGCGTGCTGTAAGTCAGGCGACGCGACGACGAGGCGTGATCTCTTTGGCTGGCGGTGGCACTAAAGCATCGCAGCGCTGGATAATTTTTTCCATCCGCGCTTTCGCCTGCCAACGCTCCGAGAAATGCGCTACGGCGTTTTTCCAGCGTTCGCGCAAGTATTCCCAACGGAGATGGTAAGTCAGCGTTGAATAGCGACGCACCGCCGCCATGGACTGCGAGTAGCTTTGCGGTTCGACTCGAAAGCTGGCCTGCTCATCGAGTTCCAGGAGGAAACAGATGTTGTGATCGAAGGGCGCGGTGTAGGCATGTCGCACCGCGAAGCCACTCTTCGCCGCCACCATGCGGAGCGTCGCAGGCGTGAAGTTATAGATATGCGCGAAATGAAACTGCTTCCCGGGAGCAGCATGCGGACGGGCGAAGTTGGGAACCTCGACATATAACCGACCACCAGCGCGAAGTAAGCCGCGAATGTGCGATAGCGCCGCAGTGGGCGAAGGCAAGTGTTCGAGCACATGCACAAGCAACACGACGTCGTATTGTTGCAGGCGCGGTACATCTTCCAGGAAGCCCCCTTCGATGCGGGCGTGGAGTTTTTGCACCGAGAAATTTCGGAAGTCATCGCCTGGTTCGATCCCGCTGGCGTCGAAACCGGCGATGACAAAGTTCATCACATTGCAGCCCATGCCTGCGCCGATCGAAAAGATCTTTTCTCCCTCGCGTAAGTCGGGGCTCAACTGTTTGACCAGACGTTCGCCGCGCTGCCACTCGCGAACAACGCGATGGGGCGAGGGCGAGAATTCGTTGTGATAGTCGCGGCGATACTCTCGCGCGTAGTAGGCGGCCAATTCGTCCGCGCTGGGGATTTTGGCATGGGACACGAGTCCGCAAGTCGTGCAAACTTCCGTCGCGAGCGCGCGTCCGCGGCGATCGCGATCGCTGAGCAACTCAAAAGAAATACCACCACACAGATCGCACGCCCGATGATCGTCCATATCGGTCTCTCCCACAGTGCTAGATAAGAAGGGCGGGACGTTAGCGAAACCTTAGGCGAGGGTCAAGAGAAAGTGGGGGCAGATTGTGATTTGCCTGATGAGCGGACGCTCGATGCTTGCTAGCAATGCTGGCCGATTTGGCTCGAACAACAATTCCTCGCATTGCCTCCCCATGCCCAATGCTGTTACACTGCCGCGCGGTGATCAGGATGATCCCGTTTGGTTACTCGGCGACAAGGAGGTCGCGGTGCGGACTCGATGGCCTATTCGCAATAAGTTGCTGTTTGGCGTGGCACTGCTCATGGCCATGGTCGGCGGGCTTGCGTTTAGTGCTTATCAAGGAGTCTACGCCTATCGAGCTCTGGCCCGTGGCATCAGCCAACGCGCCATCGAAATGCCGCTAGCGGCGGATCTGACACGGCGCGTGAGTGAATTGCGGATGACGCTGAGTGAAGCGCGGCAAAAGCCGGACTTCTCATCCACATCCCTTTCGGAAGCACTGGGACATTCTTCGCTGCGCGAGGAATTTCGAACGGGACTCTCCTCGACACAGGAAGCACTGCGACGCTATCGCACACAACTCGATGAAACCAATCCGCGCGAATCGCTTATTAGCGACAATCGCCGCGAAGGGGAAACAGTACAGAAGATTCAACACTGCCTCGACCGCATCGAACGGATCAATCGCGACGAAGACTGGGTTCTGAACTCAATCAATTTGCCCTTGCTGGGCAAAGAGCTTGACACGCTCTTCAACCTTTCGAGCGAACTGCCAGTCATCCTGCAGGAACGCATGCATGGCCTGGCCGATGACGTTCGTGCGCAGTACCACGCTTGGATCGCGATGATGGCGACTTCCGCGAGCGTGGCGGCGCTATTGTTGATGCTCGCGGTGTTCTGCGGCTATCGCTGGATTTTTCAACCATTGCGCATCTTGGCGATGGGTTCGCAACATGTGGCCAGTGGTGATTTTTCCTATCGCATCGAGTTGCCGACGCAAGACGAGATGGGCGAATTGGCCGCCGCCATGAACAGTATGACGGAGCGATTTCAACAGATTCGCGACGACTTGGATCATCAAGTGCGCGAGCGGACCAAAGAAGTCGTGCGCAGCGAGCAACTCGCGAGCGTTGGCTTCTTGGCGGCCGGCGTGGCCCACGAGATCAACAATCCGCTAGCGGCGATTGCGATGTGCGCAGAGTCGCTGGAGTCGCGCGTCGCCGACATCATCGCCGCCGATGACGCCAGGCCGGATGACGAACACGATCCGGAAGTCACCGTGCTGCGCAAATACTTGCGCCGCATCCAAGACGAAGCGTTTCGCTGCAAAGGGATCACCGAAAAGCTGCTCGACTATTCGCGTCTGGGCGATGTGCAGAAGCACAACACCGACCTGAACGAGCTGGCCTCGGGCGTCATCGAAATGGTCCAGCATCTAGGCAAATACCGCGAGAAGAAGATCGAGTTCCGAACATCGTGCGCGGTGCTGGCACCAGTCAACGCGCAAGAAATGAAGCAAGTGCTGCTCAATCTCGTCACCAACGGATTAGATAGCCTCGACGATGGCGGCACCGTGACCGTCGAACTTGATCGCACCGCGACACATGCTCGCATCTTTGTCCGTGACAACGGCTGCGGTATGACCACCGAAGTTCAAAAGCATTTATTCGAGCCGTTCTTTACTCGTCGCAAAGATGGGCAAGGAACGGGACTCGGTTTATCGATTACCTACCGCATTGTGCAGGAACATGGCGGCGCGATTGATGTCGCTAGCGATGGTCCTGGTTGCGGTTCCCAGTTTTGCGTCACCCTGCCTCTCGTATTGCAGAACCAGCAACATGAAAAACGCCAAGCCGCTTAACGGTCTGAAAATCTTGTTCGCCGACGACGAGGCCTCGCTCCAGGAATTAATGAGCCTGGAGCTGCCGCGCATGGGGCATCAAGTGACGGTTTGTCCCGATGGGCAAACCGCCGCTGCCGCCTTGCAGCGCAACACCTACGATTGCTTGATCGTCGATCTCGACATGCCTGGCATGAACGGCATTCAAGTCATCACACGTGCTAAGGAACTATCGCCCGACACCGAAGCTGTCGTATTGACCGGCAAATCGACAATGGAAACGGCGGTTGCGGCGCTGCGTCAAGGGGCCTTCGACTATCTCACCAAGCCTTGCAAGCTGGTGGAATTGCAATCGTTGCTCAAACGCGTTTACGACAAGCGACAACTCACCAATAAATATCGTGCCATCAAACGGCAACTTGAACGTGTTGAAGGAGCGCCACGCTTGATCGGCCAAAGCGCCGCCATGGGCCGCGTGCAGCAAATGATCGCCAAGGTCGCGCCGACCAATAGCACGGTGATGATTCTCGGCGAGACCGGCACCGGTAAGGAACTCGTCGCCCGTGCATTGCACGAGCAGAGCGTCCGAGCGGAGCAACCGTTTGTCGCCATCAACTGTGGCGCGCTGCCGGAGAGTCTGATCGAAAGCGAACTGTTTGGCCATCGCAAGGGAGCTTTCACAGGCGCGGATGAGCAGCGCGTCGGCTTGTTTGAAGTCGCTCACAACGGCACGATTTTTCTCGATGAAATCGGCGAGTTGCCCAAGTCGATGCAAGCGAAATTATTGCGAGTGCTAGAGAGCGGTGATATTCGTCGGGTAGGCGATAATGAATCGTTTCAGGTCGACGTGCGCGTGATCTGCGCGACGCACCGCAACCTGGAAGAGATGGTCGAGCAAGGCGATTTTCGTGAAGATCTAATGTTCCGCATCAACACGTTCGAGATCAATCTGCCGGCATTGCGACAACGCCCTGGCGATATCACGCAGCTCGCATGCCACCTGTATCGCCGCTTTCGTCCGACGCAACTGAGCGACGATGCACTACTGACACCGGAAGCCTTGGATGTGCTCGAAGCCCACGACTGGCCTGGCAATGTGCGGGAGTTGGCTAATGTGATCGAGCACGCGACGATCTTGTGCGACGAACCACCGATCTCGCCAGAACATTTGCCGCAACGTTTTGGCCAGCGTCGCCCCAAGCTCGCTCGCCTCAAGGCGATGACGCTGCGCGACTTGGAAATGCAAGCGATTTACGAGTCGCTCGATCGCCACGACGGCAACAAAGCCGCCGCCGCCGAAGAACTCGGCATTAGCCTCAAGACGCTGTACAACAAATTGAATTCGACCACGACGCTGGAGAAGTCGGCGTAGTCGCTTTAAATATCGCCAAACCAAAACTCTACGGCGTCTTCATTGATACCGTCGGCACCGGTCCAACAATTGACCGGCGAGCGCCATTCCTTCTTATAGAAATGACTCGGCTCAGGCAATTCACTGGGCGGAATCCAGCGATCGTGTCGGCTGGGAAAGCCACGCGGCTTGAGGATGCCGGCACTACCTAGAATCTCCAGCAGCACCTGTCGCTCGCTTTTATCACTAGGAAAAAGTCCCATCAGTGACTTCTCCAAGTCGCTCAATTGAGCCTTCTTATGGAGAGCGCGAATGGCGGCGAAAACCTGGCCCAGCGTTTTGGCAGCGGCGTCCGGGCAGGTGACACCCTCCGGCGAAAATGCTTCCAGATCGCACAGTACGTAGCCCAAGTCTCCCTGGATAACATTGCCGGCCCACATCAAGCGACGAAACGTGTTGTGGTTGACCGAGATGGTCTGCGAGGGTGATAGCCCGCAACGCTCGCAATCTTTCTCTTTACTTCCCTTGGCCACACGATGAACATGCTTCGATAGATGCAGTGCGTGAGCATAGGAACCAAGCACGGAGCGATGATCGAGACGGCACGAAAGGAGACTGCTCGCGAAGGCTTGCGCGACGGCGCGACGATCGACGGCGTCACGGGCGGCAATAATTCTCGCTACGAGTTTATCGTGATCCAATCGCAGATTGGGACGCATCACCCCCTGCTTCTTAGCATACGCCAAGTCTGCCGGCGGCACTTTAGCATCCTCGATCCACGTTCCCTCGCGCCCATCCAGATTCCACTCGGTATTAAAGAGCGTATGCAGGGCTTTGAAATCGAGGCCCGTGGTGGTCGCGAGTTTCTTAATCACCTTCTGGGCTTTGGGAGTGGCATTGCTCGCCCAGAAGTCCGCCGGCGACATCTTCCAGTCGATCTTCCATTGATGGAAGCACCAACCGCAAAGGCAGTTTTTCGAATCGACATGGACCGTTTCTTTACAGCTGGGACAGGTGATTGCGCGGGTGGCCATAGATTCGTAGGGTGTGCGCAGCACACCAGTTAGCAGATTAGGAAGCTGGTGTGCTGCGCACACCCGACGTTTTGACGTGAACCCTATTCAAGATACTCGTAGTCGAGGTTGGCAATTGTTTTGGGCACTGCTTTACCCCAATTGGCGGCATATTCGCCAGCCGCCACGAATCGATGAAATGTCGAATAGGGCCAATCAGCAACTCGACGGACATATCCGTGCTTCACTGGATTGAAATGGATGTAGTCGCAAAAATCAATGAACTCGCTTTCGTCTCGTAACGTATGTTCCCAGAAACGTCGTTGCCACACCCCTCGATTTCGATGCCGACGATTCGACAAACTCACACAGCATTCCCTGCCACCAGCGGCAAGGTAAGCGTAAGTAAACTCCCGTTTGATACGTTGCCATCGGGTCGAATAGTCTGTGTCACCACGTGGTAATGTCCAGAGGACATGGAGATGATCCGGCATGAGGACGGCCGCTACGGTCTGAAACGGCAGTTCGCAGCAGACTGCACGCATTTTGTCGCCCAGTAAGCGGAAGTTGCGTTCCACGCCAAATAGCTGCCGGCGTTGATTGGTTACGACGGTAAAGAAGTATGTCCCACCAGGAACATAGCGTCGGCGATAATCGGACATGCGAGGATCTCCCCACACAAGCCAAATCGTAAACCGTAGGGTGTGCGCAGCACACCATTTAAATCACATTAAGTCACGCGAATTCACATATTGTTGTTGGTGTGCTGCGCACACCCTACGATCCACTATTCCATCTTCCGCACAATTCCGACCAGCACGCCCAACACATGAGCATTGGTAACATAGATAGGGGCCATGCTGGAATTCGCGGGCTGGAGGCGGATGCGGTTGGCTTCGGGATGCCAGTACTTAAGCGTGGCTTCCCCTTCGTCGGTCTGAGCGACGACGATCTGTCCTGGCGCGGCGGTCTTTTGCTTTTTGATGACGACGAAGTCGCCGTCGGCGATTTGCGCTTCGATCATCGATTCGCCGCGAACTTCCAACACGAACAGATTCTTCTTGGTGAAAAACTCGCCAAAATCAATCCGCTCGTTCTGCTCGAACGCGAGATTCGTCATGCCAGCGGCGACGGTGCCGACCAAGGGCAGACCTTTGCCTTCATCGATGGCTTCGCGCGTCAGCTCGATGGCCCGCGACTTGTTGGGGCTGCGTTTGATGAGTCCCTTCTTTTCCAACGCCCGCAAGTGGCACATGACGCCGTTGGGCGAACTAATGCCGAACTGCTCGCCGATTTCGCGCACGGTCGGTCCGTACCCGCGATTTTGAATCTTGCCACGCGTGAATTCGTAAACTTCACGTTGACGATCGGTCAGTTGATCCATCACCGACATGGCGTAATTCCTTATGGGGTTGTGGGTCGGAAAAGTGACCAACCGTCCCCATCATAATATACGTGCGTACAGAGTCAATAGCGTTTGTACAGTGGAAGAAAAACACCCCTGCGCGAGTTGGGTAGGTGATCGACAATTTAGAGCCGGATTTTGTTGCGGCCTTCCAGCCTTTTCAACTCATCCGATTGCTGCGCGCTTCCCATTATTTCTTGCCACCTTCCATTTCATAACCTATGTTTTTGATAGCTCCCGAGTCAGGCGCGTTTCGCTCCCGACCCTCGTCTGTAAGCTGTTTGAGGAAGAAGCTCAGGCCGTCGCAGACGAACCACTTTAACCCTTCCGGCAACATGGTCGTCGTCGGCAATCTGCGGAAGGAGTACGTTATGCAACGGATTTGGAATTTCCTGATCGAGGAAGATGGCCCGACCGCCGTCGAATACGCCGTGATGCTCGCTTTGATCATCGGTGTGTGCGCTGCGGCGGTGACCACGCTCGGCAATGCCGCAGCGTCCAGCTTCACCGACTCCAACGATCAGATTCTTAACGCCATGGGCAACTAACTTACCCTAGCGCTAAGTCTCTTCGCACTTAGAAACGCCTGCATGAGCTATTCATGCAGGCGTTTTTTTGGTGCGCGTCAGGAACTCCATTCTCTCGCAGTTCTGTTTGACGCGTGATCGACGGATTCTTAGGATAAAAGAAGCGGTCAAACTCACTTCTCATCCGCCGTGTCGGAATCTCTATGTTGCGCCGCACACTGCTCGCCGATATTCATGGCAACTTGGAAGCGCTCCAGGCGGTGCTGGCCGATGCTCAGTCGCAGGAAGTGACGGAGATCTATTGCCTGGGCGATGTGATTGGCTATGGTCCCGATCCGCTGGCGTGCATTGATCTGGCGATGACGTTTGAGATGACGCTACTGGGGAATCACGATCAAGCGGTGTTGTTCGATCCCGATGGTTTTTGTCCGATCGCACTCGCGGCGGTGCTTTGGACGCGTCGCCAAATCGAACGTTCTCCCCAGTCGACGCGTTACTGGGACTGGCTTGGCGAGCGTCCCTTTCAATGGCGTGAAACGGATCGCCTCTATGTGCATGGTTCACCGCGCCAACCAACGAACGAGTATGTCTTTCCCGAGACGTCTTCAATGAACGCAAGTTGGTCGCGCTGTTCAAGTGTGTCGAAAAGCATTGCTTCCAAGGGCACACCCACATCGCCGGCGTTTTCACCGAGGACCATCAATTCACTACGCCCGAGGAATGCGATAATGTCTTCCCGCTGCCTGCCGGCAAGATGATGTGCAACGTCGGCTCGGTCGGTCAGCCGCGCGATGGCGACCCGCGGGCATGCTATGCGATCCTCAGCGACGAGGCCGTGATCTTTCGCCGGATTGATTATCCCATTG
>JBGSHH010000148.1:0-3219 GCA_041752355.1 Pirellulaceae bacterium
GATGGGGTTTGTGTTGCTGGGAACGATCGTCTATTTTTTCTACCTCATCGCGTCCGATTATCGGGTCGCTACGTTGGCCTTGCTCATTGCGATTTGGTTTGCCTGCTGGTGGATTGGTCGCACACCTGTCTACGCCGAAACATCGCAAAAAGCGACCGCCTGGCTGGGCGGAATCGCGGTTGCGGCGTTCATTGGTTGGGGAGCGTTTACCTATCTCGGGCCGCATGAGTCCATCCTCCCTTGGCGGCCTTATTCGCCTACCTCGCTCGCGGAGGCTCGTGCCCAAGGCAAGACGGTGATGGTCGATTTCACGGCAAATTGGTGTCCCACCTGCCATGTGAACTATTACGTGGCGATCGACACGAACGCGGTGCTGGAAGTCGTGAAGCAAAACGATGTGGTGCCGATGATCGCGGATTGGTCCGATCGCGGCGAAACCGTCAAACGTGCGCTCGCCGAACTCAATAGCACTTCGATCCCCTTGTTGGTCGTCTACCCCGGCGATGGCAGCGAACCCATTGTATTGCGCGATGTACTGCGGCCAGATCAGGTGCTCGACGCGCTCGACAAAGCTGGTCCCTCAAGCGGCGGAAAAGTCGCGGCGATGGTGGAACGGGATAGTCGGTAATTGCTGCGCTTCGTTGGAAGCGCGATTCTCGGGCGCCACGAATTTGCGCCCACCCGCCCCCTGTGCGAACTTCGCCGTGGCCGATACAATTGGCCAAGTTTGCCAGGAGTTCCCCGCCCTGCTAGTGTGCGCCGCAAGAAACCAACAGGCGCAAAAAAAGAGGGTTCCTACTCGCCGCAGCAGGAACCCTCCACGTTTGGCTGTCCAATGATTGGTTTTTGACGCCAATCATCAGAGACCCACAGCCTTAGGTTGGGTATCGGGAACTTCATGCGATCTACTTTAGATAGTACCGTGTGCGCGGAACAAACGGCACAGATTACGCGCGGCGACGAGCGTTTGATTCGCTCGCTCGATTGCGTTCGCGAAACTTGAATCGGTTCCTCGGAAAATAGACTCAACTTCCCAACCTCACTCGCGCGATTCCACGATCGCCTGCCCCACATGCCAGCAGTTGCCAAACTTGGATTGGAAGACGGTACCGTTTACACAGGCAGCGCATTTGGCGCGGCTGGAGAAGTCGATGGCGAAGTGGTCTTCAACACTTCCATGACCGGCTATCAGGAAATCCTCACCGATCCGAGCTACCGTGGTCAAATTGTGACCATGACGTATCCCGAAATCGGCAACTATGGCACCAACAGCGAAGACGTCGAAAGCGCCAAGCCGCATTTGGCAGGCTTCATCGTCCGCGAGAACAGCCGCGTCGCCAGTAACTTTCGCTCGCAAGAAAAACTCGACGACTATCTCAAGCGACATGGCATCGTCGGCATGGCGGGCATCGATACGCGAGCGCTGGTCCGCAAGATACGCACGCGTGGCGCGCTCAAGGGGATTATCTCCACGCAAGATCTCGACGATGCCAGCCTCGTCGCCAAGGCCAAGGCGAGCCCGGGCCTGGTCGGCCGCGATTTGGTCCGCGAAGTATTGCCGGATACCACGCGTCCCTGGCAAGAACAGCTCAGCCGCTGGAACGGCATCAGCGATGAAGTTGCCAAATCGAGCAAGGAACTGGCAGGCAAGAAAATCGTCGCGCTCGATTACGGCATGAAGTGGAACATCGCCCGGCATTTGGCGAATTTGGGTTGCGAAGTGGTGATTTTGCCCGGCACCGCTTCGGCCGAAGAAGTGCTAGCTCACGATCCGGACGGCGTGTTCCTCTCCAACGGCCCCGGCGACCCGGAACCGCTGCATTACGCACAAGAAACCATTCGCGGCGTGCTGGGTAAGAAGCCAGTGTTTGGTATCTGCCTGGGGCATCAGCTGCTGTCGCTCGCTTGCGGGGCGAAGACATTTAAGCTCAAGTTCGGTCATCGCGGCGCGAATCAACCGGTATTGAATGTCGATAATGGCCGTGTGGAAATAACCGCCCAGAACCATGGTTTCGCCGTACAGGAAGAAACGATGCCGGATTGCCTGCGCGTGACGCATCGCAATCTCAACGACAACACCATCGCTGGCGTCGCCCATCGCGATTTGCCAGCATTTAGTGTGCAGTACCATCCCGAAGCTTCCTCCGGCCCTCACGATAGCAACTACCTGTTTCAGCAATTCGCGGAACTCGTGACAAAAGCCTAGTGCTAAGCCAACCGCCTGGTTTGGGATTACAACGGGTCGAAGTTGCACTTATGGATTGCGATACGCTGATCGTCGGTGGCGGCATTGTCGGACTGGCGACAGCCTATGATCTGCTGCAACGCGATCCTGGGCAGCGCGTGATCGTGATTGAAAAAGAGAAATCAGTTGCCGCGCACCAAACCGGCCACAACTCCGGCGTGCTGCACTCTGGCATCTACTACAAGCCGGGCACGCTCCGCGCGAAAAACTGTCGCGCTGGAAAGCAGGCGATGCAGGCGTTCTGCGAAGAGCATGGCGTGCCGTTTGATATCTGCGGTAAGGTGATCGTTGCTGTCGATCAAGCCGAACTACCGCTTTTGGACAACATCTATAAGCGCGGCCAGCAAAATGGGGTGACGTGCGAACAGATCGGCATGGAGCATCTTAAAGATCTCGAACCGCACGCCGCAGGTATCGCCGCCATCCATGTGCCAGAAGCAGGCATCGTCAACTATCGCCGCGTGGCAGAGAAATTGGCGGAGGTTATCCTCCAGCGCGGTAGCCAGGTGATGCTCGAGACGAGGTTTCTCAAGCTAGCGCGCGAAACAAATGGCCTAGTCGTGGAAACAACGCGCGGCGAGTTTCACGCCAGGCAAGTTGTCACCTGCGCGGGACTCTATAGCGATCGTGTCGCCGCCAAAACAGGCCAACACCTCGACGCGCAAATCCTGCCGTTTCGCGGCGAGTATTTTGAACTCAAGCCCTCGGCCACGCATCTCTGCCGCAACTTGATCTACCCGGTACCCAACCCGAACTTTCCCTTTCTTGGCGTCCATTTCACGCGGATGATCGAAGGGGGCATCGAGTGCGGCCCCAACGCTGTGCTAGCGTTTGCGCGCGAAGGCTATCACAAACTCGATATCAACTGCCGCGACTTGTTCGAAGCGGTCACCTATCGCGGTTTTCTCCGCCTGGCGTGGAAGTATTGGCCGATTGGCCTGGGGGAGATGTGGCGCTCGTTCAGCAAAGCAGCG
>JBGSHH010000149.1:0-13651 GCA_041752355.1 Pirellulaceae bacterium
TCCCAGCGCCACCAAGGCACCATCCCAAATCCCCGATATGCGGCGCGATGTCGCCATGTCGCTCGATACCGAGGACTGGATACTCCTCGCCGGCATCGTGGGTGTGATCGCGCTCTTGCTCTGGCCGCGCCGTCCCTACTCAATCTTTACATTTTGACGCCACTAGCCCCTTTCAACATGCCCCTTTCAACCTGCCCTTTGTGGAGTTCGATCCATGTTCCCTTTGTTCGCCGCGTTGTTGCCTACGTTGTCCTCTCCGCTGGTGATGATCGTCATCGGCGTGTTCGCCTACTTCGCGCTCAGTCGCTATGCCGGTCCCGTGGTCGCCAATAACGTCGCCACCAGCCTGCTGGCGCAAGTCGCGCCCCGCGCGTCGAACCTGTTGCGGTTCATCGACTCCCTGGGGGTGCCGTTTCTCTCGCCACTCTTGCAATCGGTCGCGCTCGGCAAATTCACCGACGTGCCCACGCAAGTGATGACGATCTTCGACCAGCTCGACGACAAGACGTCGCGGCAACAAATTCTGGCCAACCTGGCCAAGAGTTTGGTGCGCGACCAGCTCGCCGATCCCGCCAAGCGCGATCCGCTCCTCGCGGAAATCGAAAAGACGCTCGGCGTCAAAATCACTTTGCCCACCTAAAGCCATGCGTTACCTCATCGTTGCTTTGATCGTCGCCGGCTGTTTGGCCGGTTGTGAATCCGCGTCCTATTCCACGCCGGAGCTCGCCCCGCCTGCGCAGTACGCGCGCGGCAGTCGGAACGAACGCACGCGACCGGTGCGCTACGACGATGGGCGACAAGCCCCAGCGGAAGCCGTGGCGACGCATCGGCCGTAGGATCCCGCCGACACATCCAGCGGCTGCGGCCGCAGTAAGAAAGGGATTGCATCATGCGCCGACCCAAACGCCTGTTTCGCGTCACGTTTTTCGGCGTCGCGGACGTCATCATTCAGGCCCGCAGCGTTGGCAATGCCGTTTGCTTGGCACGTCGCCAGATCGGCATGCATGCCCATCGCTCCACGCTCGATGGCGGCTGGGAGCATGTCAGCGTCGCTCTGCTGCGCTAACCACCCAGCCCAACTTTCCAAGCCCTCATGCGCTACTACATCGGCCATTGGCAATGGAGCGACGAAGCCGGGGGTGCCTATCATCCGCCTGCCGGTGCGGTGTCGTGTCTCGACTTTGCGCCATTGCCGGTACAAGGAACTGTCGCCTCGTCACGAGCGGGTGGCTTCTTCGTTACGGAGGATGATGTCCTCTTGCCGCGCGAGTACACGCTCCTGGGGCGTGGTGACTCGCGCGAGATTGCTTGGTCAACGAAAGCGGCCAGCGCGTGCGAGGCGGAATGGGGCTTTCGGCCAGAGGGTGACACGATCGCCGATGCGGTTTGGGATGCGCTGACGCGTGGCGGCGATCCCAGTGGCGACGCGTTCACCAAGCCGTTGCAACCAGGCACGTCGGGCTACCTCGATGTCTATTTGCGCGGTGCGCGGATCAAGAACGAGCGGTTTGTCTGGGGACAACATCCTCACACAAACAAACTGCAGGCGCTCTTGCGCGCTGACTTCGACCTCGCGCTAGATGATCTCGCCGCCGGCAAGTTTGACGATGGCGATCTGCCTTTCAAGGCTCTCGATTATCTCTGCGCGAAGTATCGCGTCGAAGACTGGCGCGAGTTTGTGACGCCGGCGAGGCAGAAAGATGTACCAGGTCGCGTCAAACACGAGACGACGCTGAGCGACGATTTCACGCGTGTGGATGGTGCGACGATCGGTAATCTGGAAACCTGGACCAAAGTCCTGGGCAACGGGTCCACGCCACAAACGGTTAGTAATCAGGTATTCACACCGCGCAACGCCAATTCCTGGCGCGGTCGCGTGGGGTCAGACCTGAGTGGCGTCGATCAAACGGGCCAGGTTGTAATCACCTCCATTCAAGCCGCATCGACGACGGGCAGCTTGCAGCAGCAGGCGGGGCCGTTGCTTCGTTACAGTTCGTCCGCTGACACGTGTTACCGTTTCTTCTACGACACCCAAAGCAACGGGCGGATCATCCTGGGCAAGGTGATCACCAACGTCCAGACCAACTTCCTCACGACGTCGATTACGGAACCAGCCACGCCCTTTGTGGTCGCTGGCGAGGCCAATGGTTCGACG
This sequence comes from Pirellulaceae bacterium, assembly GCA_041752355.1. Lineage (GTDB taxonomy): Bacteria > Planctomycetota > Planctomycetia > Pirellulales > Pirellulaceae > JAEZGD01. Next base: position 2,156 of record JBGSHH010000149.1, read on the forward strand.
CTCTCGCAGTGGGTCGATGGAGCGTTTGTCGATTCCACGACGGACACAGCGATCACGGGCAACCTCCGCACGGGTGCGGGTGGTTTCTGCCAAACGGGATCTTCGACGGATTGCCTGATCGATGATTGGACGGCCAGCGATATCGCCCCGCCGGCCGCGAATGTCTCACAACTTCTGCTTCTGGGGGTGGGCTGATGTCGGAGCAACTCGTCACGCAACGTTATTCCAGCGCCGACAGCAATCAGGCGGGCGGGTTCGTGTTCGATGTGATCGGCTCGAATTACTACGCCGTCAGCAAACTGGCTTGGGGCGCGGTCGGCGCTGCCAACTACGTGGCCCTCGACGCCGCGTTGCCCGTGCAACCTGGCACCGGCGCGACGTGGGCGATGACGGCCGAGGCCTTGCCGCTTCCTTCCGGAGCTGCCAGTGAGGCCAAGCAAGATACGGCCATCGCGGGACTGGCCACGCTCGCGGGCTATGTCGATGGCATCGAAGCGCTGCTCGCCGTGATCGAAGCCAACCAGTTGGCGGATGGTCACAATGTCACGATCGACAATGCCTCGCTCCCGGTCACCGGCACGTTCTGGCCGGATACGCAGCCAGTAAGCATCGACAGCGTCCCGAGTCACGATGTCACCAACGCCGGTACGTTTCCCGTGCAAGCTGCGCAGAACGGCGCCTGGGCCATGACAGCTAATGCTGGCACCAATCTCAACACATCGGCTCTCGCGCTCGAGGCTGGCAATCTGGCGACGCTCACATCGTTCATTACCGCGCTCTCGAAAACCAACGGGGCCAGTGATACCGGCACGCTGCGGGTCACGATCGCGAACAACTCCACGGGCGTCATAGCGACCGTCGGCCAAATCACGCAAGTGGTGCATATCGATGACAACGGCGACTCGGTGACGGTCGATGGCACCGTCACTGCCGAATTATCGACTGACGATGTGTTGGTGCTCAGCACGATTGCTGCTCCCGTCGCTACCTTGGGTGCCACGCCGCTGATGCGCGTCGCGATCTTCGACGATGCGGCGCAGCAAATCACTTCCTTCGGCGGAGGAACGCAATACGCTGTCGATGACGCGCTGGGAGCGACGCCGACGGGAACGGTTGCTCTCGCCAAACGCGACAATGCTCTCTCCACGTTGACGCCGGCGGAAGGCGATGCAGTCGAGCTGCGAGTTGACGCCAATGGCGCTCTTTGGGTAACGATGAGCGGTACCGTGACGGTGGCTTCGCATGCGGTGACCAACGCCGGTACGTTCCCCGTGCAAGCTGCTCAATCGGGCACGTGGAATATCACGAACATCAGCGGCACGATTAGCCTGCCAACAGGCGCGGCCACGGAATCGACGCTCAGCACGATCAATGGCAAGATCACCACTTGCAACACTGGCGCTGTGGTACTGGCGGCTGGTACGGCGGCGATCGGCAAACTAGCAGCGAACAGTGGTGTGACGATTGGTGCGGTCGAGATTGCGGCCGCGCAAACGCTCGCGACCGTGACCACCGTTGGCACCGTGACGACGTGCTCAACGGTCACCACGGTCGGCACGCTAACCGGCAGCGGTGTCGCGCATGACGGCGCTGACTCCGGCAATCCACACAAGATCGGTGCCAAAGCAACCACTTCGCTCTCGGCCAAAACGATGGTGGCCAACAACGATCGCACCGACCTGTTCGCCGGCGTCGATGGCGTGGTCATTATGCGGAGTCACTGCAACCTCGAAGACATCGTGACTTCGACGCCGGTGGCTATCACCGATGGATCGAGCACTAGCGTGATTGCGGCGCAAGGCGCTTCCATCAAGACCTACATCACGGGCGTCACGATCGCCAACAGCAGCGCTTCGTTTGTGACGGTCGATCTCCGAGACGGCACCGGCGGCGCCGTGAAGTGGACCTTCCCCGTGCCTCCCAGCGGTGGCGTGACGCACAAGTTTGATCCGCCGCTACCGTTCAGCGCGAACACGGCCGTAGCGGCCGATCCTTCGGCGGCGGCGAGCACCATCACCGTGAGCCTGATCGGTTTCAAGAGCAAGGTGTAACGATGAACTCGGCTTTGTTTCTGTTGTTGTTTCGAGCGGGGATCGAGCCTGTCGTAATAGCTGTGCGCGGACCGTTCGTGTCATTGGCATCGCAATCTCACTCGCCTGGTAGCTCCGCAGGTCAAGCATGGCATCCGTCCAGCCTCGCCTCGCAATTGCATGCACCAGGTGGAATCGCTGGTCAAGACTGGACGCCATCGAGCGTTGCCGCTCAATCCTTCATCCCAGGCAGTAAGGCAAGCCAATCAATATGAGTTTCTTCAAACGAACCGTTGCTCCCGAGAACTCCCCTGTCGTATTGATGGATCGCGTCTATGGCGAGTCCAAGGCGCTCATCACGCAGGCAGCGATCGACACCATCACGTATCGCGTGTTTGAGTACGCGACGCGCGAAGATGCTGATGGAGATCGCAACCGCGAAGAGGTCGGCGAAGAAGCCGAACTCACGCCCGCCGACGTGATCTACGACACGCTACAGACCGCCGCGCCATGGGACACCACGAAGGACGCGGCCGGCTACAACTTTCGTTTCACTTTACCCGGTGCCCGGCGACCGACCGGTGGATACTTCGCGCGCGTCGAAGTGTGGCTGACACCAAGTACTTCCGGAGAGGAAGCCTATCCGCTGGTCTGGATCATCGAGGCCAAGCCGATCGCCTCTGCCTAGTTGCTGACGAACTCTTTAGTAGTTATCGGCATCACTCAACACGCCAGACAACTCTTTACGACTTACGACGAACCATAGGTACTTTCCCGCCCAAAAACTTCCCGCCCCCTACGGGAATAGCCACCTATATCGAGACACTTGGTTGCCAACAAAAAAAGGATGCCCACCATGAAGATTGAACTGCGTTCGCTTACCTCGATCCGGGCCTACGAAAACAATCCGCGCAACAATGATCCCGCCGTCGACGCGGTCGCCAAATCGATCGAGCAATTCGGTTTCCGGAAACCGATCGTCGTAGATTCGGAAGGCGTCATCATCTGCGGCCACACCTGCTTTCGCGCCGCGCAAAAACTCGAACTCGCCAAGGTTCCCGTTCACGTTGCCAAGGAACTTTCGCCGGACCAAGTCCGCGCGTATCGCATCGCCGACAACAAAACCGGCGAGCTCGCCGAGTGGGACTTCGGTCTGCTATCGATCGAGCTCAATGAACTGAAAGACGCGAACTACGAATTAGATGGCCTGGGTTTTGCTGCTTCGGAAATACTCGGCATCCTCAATCCCGACATTCAAGACGGACTGACCGATCCCAACGATATCCCCGCGCCGCCCGACAAGGCGATCACGGAACCTGGCGACCTCTGGATTCTAGGCGACCATCGTTTGCTCTGCGGGGATTCCAGCCAAGCAGCAGACATCGATCGGTTGCTCGATGGCGCGAAGATTCACCTGGTCAATACCGATCCGCCCTACAACGTAAAGGTCGAACCTCGCTCCAACAATGCAATCGCTGCAGGTCTAAGTTCCTTTGCCGGTGCCACTCATCACCAGTCGCTTGATGTGGCGCTTCATCCTGAAAAGTCCAAAGCGACCAGCAAGAAGCTCCGCGCGAAAGATCGACCGCTCGCCAACGACTTTGTAAGCGATGCCGAGTTTGATCGACTGCTCGCCGCCTGGTTCGGCAACATCACGCGTGTGCTGGTTCCCGGCGGTGGCTTCTACATCTGGGGCGGCTATGCCAACTGCGCCAACTATCCACCGGTGCTGAAGGCGTGTCAGCTCTACTTCAGCCAGGCTGTGATCTGGCACAAGCAACATCCCGTCCTCACGCGCAAGGACTTCATGGGTGACCACGAATGGTGTTTCTACGGTTGGAAGGAAGGGGCGGCGCACAAGTTCTATGGCCCTAACAACATTCCCGACGTGTGGTCGGTGAAGAAGTTGCATTCCAGCAAAATGGTTCACCTGACCGAGAAGCCAGTCGAGCTTGCCATCCGCGCGATGCAGTACTCCTCGCAACCAGGCGAGAACGTCTTGGACATGTTCGGCGGCAGTGGCTCGACGCTGATCGCCGCCGAGCAAGTGTCGCGACGCGCGTTCCTCACGGAACTTGATCCGCTGTATTGCGACGTCATCGTTAAGCGCTGGGAAGAGTTCACTGGCCGCAAGGCGACGCTCGCGAACGGACAAACCCAAGCCAAGTCAACGAAGCGAACCAAGCCAAGCACCACACCTAAGGCCAAACGTAAATGTCCCGCGAAGGCGCGATAGACGCGACGTCTCTGACGCCCGCGGAACTAGTCAAGCTGCTCAAGAAAGCTGGCTCGAAGAATGCCTCCGAGGAGCTGATCGCCCAGTGCCAGGTTCGAGGCGCTCCGGTCAACCCTGACGGTCGCATTCACTTCGTCCACTTCACGGCCTGGCTAGCGCAACAAATCAAATGAAGCGAGGTCCGCGAAGGTTACAGCCAACGCGGACCTCTGACCCACCACGCTAGAGCGCAGCGCGAGGGCTAGAGAAATCTAGTTTCCGATCGCCGTCTGCGCCGGATGAGGCCCATGGCCAAAGGCATTCTGGCAGTCGCGGCGGCTACACTTGCAACGGTATTACCGAACGTGGCGACCGATCCGCGCAAACTAAAGCCAGGCGAACTCTGCCGACTGCTCAATTCCACGCCCGTGGGCGAAGTGCTGACCGACCAACGCTTGCGCACCCATCGTGCGCGGGCCGGCTCCCGCATCGGCAGCAGTACGATCGATCTCTTCCGCTACGCTGCTTGGCTGATTGACCAGCCCACCAAAACGAGCGCGGCCGCAAAACCCAATTCGTGGGATGCCAAGCGCCACACCGAGCGCGATCGCCAGGCGGAATCGAGCCGATCAGGACGGGACATCGGTCCGCCTCCGGAAGTCGTCGATCCCGCGCGACGCGCCAAAGCCGAGAAGAGCTTCAAAGCGTTTTGCGAGTCGTACTTCCCAGAACGCTTCTCGCTCAAATGGTCCAAGGATCATCTGCGTGTGATCAAGCGCGTCGAGCAGGCGGTGCTCGAAGGTGGTCAGTTCGCGTTCGCCATGCCACGCGGCAGCGGCAAGACGTCGCTTTGCGAAGTCGCATGTCTGTGGGCATTGGCGATCGGTGCGCGGAAGTTCGTGCTGCTGATCGGCGCTAGCGCCGTCGCGGCGGAAGAGAATCTCGACTCGATCAAAGTCGAGATCGAAGCCAACGAACTGCTCTTCGAGGACTTCCCCGAAATCTGCTATCCCATCCAATGTTTGGAAGGCCGCGCCAATCTCTGCGCTGGCCAGCATATCAATGGCGATCGCACGCACATCAAGTATGGCAAACGCGTCTTAGCGTTGCCGACGGTGAAGGGCTCCAAATCTAGCGGCGGGATCCTCCGCGTCGTTGGTATCACCGGTCGCATCCGGGGCATGAAGTTTACGCGCGCCAGCGATGGCCAAAGCGTGCGTCCTGACCAGGTGATCATCGACGATCCGCAAACGGACGCCAGCGCTAAGAGCACGCCCCAATGCGCTCAGCGCGAAAAGCTGATTGCTGGCGCGGTGCTCGGCTTGGCTGGACCAGGCTCGCAGATCGCCGCCATCATGCCGTGCACGATCATCCGCCGCGAAGACATGGTCGATCGGCTGTTGGATCGCAAGCTGCATCCCGCCTGGCGGGGCGAGCGCACGAAGCTGCTTTACAAGTTCCCCACGAACATGAAGCTGTGGGAAGAGTATGCCGAGCTCCGCGCCAACAGCCTCCGCGCCGATGGCGATGGCTCCGAGGCCACCACCTTCTACCGCAAACATCGCAAGGCCATGGATGCCGGCGCCGAAATCGCCTGGCCGGAGCGGTACCGCGCCGGCGAAATCAGCGGCCTACAATACGCGCTGAATCTCTATTTCGATGACGTCGCCTCCTTTCTGGCCGAATACCAGAACGAACCGCAGGCCGACAACCTCGATGATGCCGAGTTGCTGACGGCCACGCAAATCGCGGCTAAGGTCAATGGCCTGGCACTGGGCGTCGTGCCACTGTGGGCCACGCGTTTGACCACCTACATCGACGTGCAGCATCGCTTGCTCTATTGGGGTGTGGCTGCCTGGGCCGATGACTTCACCGGCGCGATGATCAGCTACGGTACCTGGCCGGAACAAACGACGCCCCACTTCGCCTACCGCAACGTGCGCAAAACGCTCCAATCGATCTACGCCGGGAAGAGCGCCCAAGCCGCCGTGCGGGCTGGCCTGACGGACCTCTGCGACTTGCTCTTCAATCGCGCCTGGAAAACCGAAGCCGGCACGGAAATGCAAATCGCCCGCGGCCTGGTCGACGCGGCCGACGGCAACATGACGGACGATATCTTTGCTTTTTGTCGCGCCGGCACGCATAGCTTCAACCTGCTGCCCGCGATCGGCAAAGGCATCGGTGCCGCGCAAAAGCCGATGCACGAATATAAAGCCAAGCCTGGCGAGCGGCTCGGCTTCCATTGGCTCATTCAACCGGTCCCCAAGAAGGCGACGCGGCAAGTCCTGATCGACTCCAACTTTTGGAAGTCGTTTGTCCACGAAGGACTGGCGATCGCCGCCGGCGACAAACGGTGCCTCTCCCTCTATGGCACGAAGCGCACCGACCATCGTTTGTTCGCCGAGCACCTGACGGCCGAGACGCGCACGCGGACCCGCGAAGAGAAGAGCGGCAAGCTGCTCGATCGACGCGTCGACGTGTGGCGGTTGAAACCGGCCAAGCCCGACAACCATTGGCTCGATTGCTTCGCCGGCTGCGCCGCTGCCGCCTCGATCGATGGGGCGTCGCCGCTTCCCAAGCATCGAGCCACCACCAAACCTGACAAGCCGCGCGGCGGCACCAACGTCACTTACCTGTAGGAACCTCACGCCATGGCCAAAGCGAAACCCAAAGCGTCTGCGAAACCCAGTGCAACCAAAGCCGCCGGCCGCCCTAACGGCGCGACCACCAAACCACGCGATCAAATCGACGTGGCGACGTCGCGCTGCCAGAAGTGCGGCAGCACGGAGCGGGCATCCTACACGTCCAAGGAGGAAGTCGAACACGGTGGCACCGATGCCGCTGGCCAACCCTACACGCACGTCGTGTGGCGTCGTACGAAGTGCCTGGCGTGTGGCCAACACCGCATCGATCGGAGCGTCGAGAACCGCGCCAAGCCGCAGCGGAAATAGGTTTTACCAATTTATTCCGCGCGGCGCATTCTGAATTGTGGCACGCTTGCGCGATATATCGGGAGGCATGGCCACCGATAACAGCCTCAAAATCGCCAAGATCAAAGCCATCCTCGAAGCCGGCGCAACCTCCGTCTCCGTGGATGGCACTTCGGTCACTTATGACTTCGAGCAACTGCGCACGCAGCTCCGCCAGTTGCAACTCGCTGATGACGCGCAGAAGGGGCAACGCCCCGTTGTCTTCAGCCTCGACCTCAGTCGCGCTTTCTAAATGCCGCTCACCATCGACAATCCGATTTGCGTTGGCGCGGGCCTGGCCAACGCAGCACCCACCGTCGCGTTCGGCTACGAAGGCGCGGAGGATTCCACGCGTCGCAAGTCGGCGACGCCGCGCATCGTCAGTGAAGACGACGTGCTCGATGCCTCGAAGCGGCGCAAGCTGCAAGCCAACGCCAACGATATCCACCGCAACTTCGCGATCGCCGCCTGGGCCATCCGCAAGCATTTGGATTTTGTGACCGCCTTTTCCTTCGCGTCCAACAACGCCCAACAAGTGATGGGCGAAGATGCCGATGCGGCGGCGCTAGCGCTCCAGGATGAACGCTCGCAACTCGATGACGATATCGAGGGCGTGATCCGCGAAGCCTCCGAGCCCGCCAACTGCGATACCGCCGCCAGGCACGATCTGGATACTATGCTCCGCATCGGTGAAGCGCTGGCCACCATCAATGGCGATCAAGGCTTTATCGAACTACAAGACGGCACGATGCAGGCCATCGAGAGCGATCGCGTCTTCACTCCGCGTAGCGAGAAAGATGCCGTGCATGGGGTGCGCGTCAATGCCCGTGGCGCGGCGGTTGCCTATGCGATCCATCGTCGCGCGAAAAGCGGCTACACATTCGAGCGTTGGGTACCAGCGGCCAACATGGTATGGCGCGGCTACTACGACCGCTTCGACCAGGTGCGCGGCATTTCACCGATGGCCCCCGCGCTCAACCCCTTGCGCGATTTGCATGAAGGCTTCGTTTACGCACTGGCGAAAGCCAAGATCGCGCAACTGTTCGGCTTCAAGACGATGCGCAACGCGTCGCATGCGCTGAATGAAGCCTATGACGATGGCACGGAAGATCGCCCCGAGTATCGCATCGACCTGGGGAAAGGACCATGGAACCTCGACATGGAGCGGGGCGACAATATCGAGATCATGCAAGCCGAAGTCCCCGGCGACTCGTTTCAGAATTTCAGCGAAATGATGATCGCGATCAGCCTGTTGGCGATCGACCTGCCGTGGAATTTCTACAAGGTCGATGCCACCAACTTCTTCGGTTCGCGGGCCGCGCTCAATCTCTACCTGAAGAGCGTCCAAACCAAACGCAAATTCAACCGCCGCATCCGCGATCGCTGGACCAAGCGGCAACTTCAATTTGCCATCCTGCGCGGCAAACTGCGGTTGCCACGATCGCTGACCATCGACGCATTGCGGTGGAGTTGGACCGCCGACGGCCTGCCGTGGTGGAATCCCAATCAGGAAGCGGATGGGGCGGGGAAGAAGATCAGCATGGGCCTGGATAACCCCCAGGACATTTGCCTGGAGACCGGCACCAACTACTTCCGCAACATCGACAAGACGGCGGAATGCATCCGCTACGCCGCGCAAAAAGAAGTCCCCTTGTCCTTCGCTGGCAATCCCCAAATCACCATCGCGGCCAACCATGAATAAGCCCCACATCAGCGCACTCGGCAAGCCCGTCTCACGCATGCGTGGCATGACCGTGCGCGGACTGGCCACCGGCAGCGACGCCATTGATCGCGCCGGCGGCAAATATGCCGCGGGCATCATCAAAGGTTTCGCGGTGGTCACGCGCGGCGAAGCGCAAGGCCATGGCGTCTGGCTCGATACGGCATTCGTGCGCCAAACGCGGATGGCGCTCAATGCCTTGAAGCGCGGAGCCAAAAGCCGCTTCACCCATCCCGGCCTCTCTGCCGATGGCATGGGCAAGCTGCTCGGTCGCGCTTATCGTGCTAAAGAGGATGGCGACCTGGTTCGAAGCGACTTGCACTTCAGCGCCACCGCCCACAAAGCGCCCGATGGAGACCTGGCCAGCTACGTCATGGACCTGGCCCAGGAAGATCCCGAGGCCTTCGGTTCGTCGATCGTCTACATGCCCGACTTCGACGCCGAGCGCGACTTCTTCTTGAAGCATGGTGGCAAGTTCATTCAAGACCCGTACTACGGCGAGATTCCCGACGCGAGCGAATTCAAGAGCCCCGATCCGCTCAATGAAAAGAACCTGCCGCACGCGCGCCTACAAAGTTTGCATGCCGTCGATATCGTCGATGAGCCTGCTGCCAACCCGTCCGGCATGTTCGGACGCGATCCGATCTTCGCCGACGCCGAAGGCTTGATGCGCTTCGTCGCTGGTCTGGACGAGCAAACGCCCAAACTGACTTCGTTGAGCGTCGATCCCCGACGCGTCACTTACTTCTTTAACCAGTTCCTCGATCGCCACGGCCTGGCTTTGACGGCCAAGGCTCCGGAGACCAATGCGATGCCTTTTGAAAATGCTCCCAACACCAACCCAGCGCCCACCGAACCGATCGAAAAGACCTACACCGCTGGCGACCTCAAACGCTTTCGCGACGCCTTCGGCGATCAAGGCACGGATTGGCTCCTGGCAGGCAAGAGCTACGAGGAAGCCGAAAAGCTCCATGCCGCCGCGCAAATCACCAAGCTCGGCGCGGATATCGAAGCGCTGAAGAAAGCCAGCAGCGAACAACTGGCGGCCGTCACGAAAGAACGCGACGAACTGCAAGCCAAGTTCGCCGCGCTCAGTCTGGGCGGCGAGAAAGATCCCGTCAGCTTCGGCGGTGCGGAATCGGCACCCAAGAGCGACAAGCCCGTTGGCACCTTGCCCGCCGGCCTGCAACGCTTCGCCACCGCGATCAAGTTCGCCAAGAACTAATCCCGGCCCCAATCCTAACCGGCACCTCTCCACCAACCTTAGCAAACCCTACCAAACCCAACTCACCTGAGGATTCACGCACATGTCGATGCCCACCCTGATGGATATCGCGATCGCCAACGGCTCGGACATGGCCGTCGGCTTGATCGAGGAAGTGTTGACCGCCGCGCCCGAAGTGCAATACGGCGCGGCCCGCACGATCAAAGGACTCAACTTCAAGACGCTGGTCCGCACCGCGCTCCCGACCGCGAACTTCCGCAATGCCAACGAGGGCGCGGCACCGACCAAGAGCGGTTGGGAAAATCGCTTGGTCGAATGCTTCATCCTCAATCCCAACTGGGAATGCGACAAAGCCGTCGCCGATTCCTACGAGGATGGCCGGGAAGCCTACATCGCGCTGGAAGCCGACGGCCAGATGCGGGCGTCGATGATCACGCTCGGCAAGCAGTTCTACTATGGCGCGCTCAGTGGCGGCGATGCCAAGGGTCACCCTGGTTTGCTCGATGCCTACGACGCGACCAACATGGTGGTCGACGCGACCGGCACCACGGCCAGCACTGGCAGCTCCGTGTGGGCCATCAAGTTTGGTCCGCAAGCCGTCCAATGGGTCTACGGCAACGGTGGCGAGCTGATGATCGAAGATGCGCAAACGGTCCGGTTGACCGATGCAGACGGGAATCCCTACACCGGTTACCGCCAAGAACTGCTGGCGCGGCCAGGCTTGCAGGTCGCCAGCAAGTACGCTTGCGCCCGCATCAAGAAACTGACCGAAGACAGCGGCAAGGGTCTGACCGATGCTTTGCTGGCTGACTTGATCAGTAAGTTTCCTGTGGGCTTCCGGCCTGACTACTTGTTCATGTCGCGGCGGTCGCTGAAGCAACTTAAGAAAAGTCGTACGGCCACCAATGAAACCGGCAAGCCGGCGCCGACGCCCGTCGATTACGAAGGCATCCCGATCGTCCCCACCGATTCGATCCTCGATACCGAGTCGCTGACGCTCTAAATCCATCCGCCGCCGCAAGTCGGCGAGCGCTGCTTCCCATTCATTCACTTTTTGAAAGTCACAATCATGCATGCCATCAAAGATGCGCTGGTGAAAGGCACCCGCGCTTTGCCCGCCAGCGCGAGCGCCACCGTCGATGGTGCCGCCATCGACCTGGGCGTCGGCAGCAAAGGGGACGTGCTCGCGAACTTCGAGCTCAAACTCTCCGCGCCGGCCGTCAACGCCACGATGGCCCCCGACACGCGGACGTTCACCTACTCGATCATCGAGAGCGACAACGCCGACCTGTCGGACCCGACGATCATCCTGCCGAGCGTGATCGTCCAAACCGGTG
>JBGSHH010000150.1:0-25590 GCA_041752355.1 Pirellulaceae bacterium
GATCCCATCCGTGACTGCGCCCACAACGACTAACGAAAATATTGCCAATCTGGCGACGGATGAATTCTTCCTGGGCTGGGAAGATCGACTTGCGGACGCGGTGCGTTACGATTTTCCTAACTCGACGGAACTCGAACTGCCCCTTGCCAGTTATCATTGGACATCCGCCGCGCGCGTCTTGAACAATCCTGCGGCACCGGTTGATTTTGGCACGACAGGCGGACGACGCCGCACACCCACAACCAGCAGCGACGGCGTCTCCAACGAACTTTGGGATGAACTTTGGGAACAGTGGGAAGAGTAGCACGCAGCAGTGGGCGATTCGATTTGTTAGAATCTAGATTGTTCGTCGTAGGTTGATTCCGCCTCTCTTTCGCACCCCGCACAGGAGTTTCCCACCATGTTTCGCAGCATCGCGCACTTTCGTCTCATTCTGTTGACGGCCATTGTCGTTACCGCCACGATCTCCTCGAGCTTTATCCAAGCCGAAGACAAACTGGAGGAAGGTTGGGTCGATTTATCGCCCAAGAAGGAACTCGCGCCACATTGGACCACCACGGGCAATTGGGTAATTGATGACGAGGGTGCAGTTACCCTCACACCGCGCAAAGGCGAAAGCGGATGGCAGCGCTACGACGCCTATCTGTGGCTCGCCGATGGGGAGTTTCAAGACTTTGAAATCCAGTTCGACTATAAAGTGCAAAAGGGTGGCAATAGTGGCTTCTACTTTCATGCTGGCGACAAGAAGGAGCCCGTCTCGACCGGCATCGAGGTGCAGATTTACGATTCCGGCAGCAAACCCAAGGATGCCAAACTCACCGATCATGACAGCGGCGGCATCATCCCAGGCTTGCCCCCAACGAAAAACACCGCCAAACCTGCTGGCGAGTGGAATCGTTTTCACATCACGGTCAAATCTGGGCATCTGACGGTGAAGCTCAACGATGAAGTTGTGAACGAGTTGGATCTCGGCGCGAACGCCCAGCTCAAGACGCGTCCCAAAACGGGTTACATCGGATTTCAAGATCATGGACTCCCCTTGTCGCTGAAAAACCTGAAAATCCGCAAGCTATAAATATCGCGCGTTGCGGCAAACGAAAATCGCCCAGACTACAAATCGCGCCCCGCTCCAGTTATGCTGAAGGAAGAGTTTCCATTTTCTTTCTCGCTGGATGTGGTGCGTACCGATGTCGTCGGACGATCTATCGCCGGTGATCCCTGAGGATTTTGGCGGCACGGTGCGGTTGTTTCCGCTGCCCAATGTCGTCTTTTTTCCGCATGTGATTCTGCCGCTACATATCTTTGAGCCGCGCTACTGCGACTTGCTCGAAGAAGCCTTGGCGACGGATCGCTTGATCGCCATGTCGCTGCTATTGCCTGGCTGGGAGAAGCAAAGCGGTCGCCCGGCCATCGCGCCGATGACTTGCCTGGGCAAGATCATCTCGCACGCGCGTTTACCGGAGGGGCGGCACAACATCATGCTGGCAGGCTTGCGCCGGGCGGCAATCTTGAAGGAACTGCCTCTCAAGAAGACATTCCGCCGAGCGCAAGTGGAACTGCTCCACGATCATTATCCCGCCAATGGCGCGACCAATCGCCCGATTGTGCAACGCCACCTACTCGAGTGCTTTCAGCAGTTCGTGCCGAAGACCTCATTAGCCCAAGAGCAATTCGAGCAACTACTGTCCCAGCAAATCTCGCTGGGAATGTTGACCGATATCGTCGCCTTCACCATCAACCTGCCGCTGCCGCTGAAGCAACAATTGCTCAATGAATGGCAAGTCGATCGGCGGGCGGGCTTGTTGCTACGGCAGATGGAGCAACTGCTCGGTAAGCCGCTGGCGGGGAGCAGTGCGGTACGCATCTTTCCGCCGGAGTTCAGTCCGAACTGACTTTCGCGTCTGGTGCTGGAATGGCATCCAGCAGAAAGGCATGCGCCGGCGTTTCAGAGGCGGTGCCGGGGCGCTTCTGCAACAATTCCACGGCGGCGCTGTAGCGCGACACAATATTGGGTTGTGGAATGAGTCCCCCGATCAATATCAGGCCGGCGAGTGCCAAGACCGCTAATCGCTCGCGCCAGTTAATCTGCAGCGACACACTGGGATCGATGTGCTTGCCGGTGAATAGCAGAAAATAGGCGTGCATAATCGCGATGCCATTGAGAGCGGCGGCCACCACGACGGCAAAACCGATAGTGGCATTCGCCGTCACCGCGCCGTCGACCAACATTTCCGTGCCAATGAACCCGAGCGTGCCAGGGAAACCGACGCTTCCCAACCCAGTCAACACGAACATGATCGCCAGATCCGGCGCGTGTGAATAGAGTCCGCGAAATTCTGTCAGCGACAGTCGCCCCACACGCGATTCGAGCGCACGGAGCGTGAGCCCAAATCCGCCCAGCGATAAGCCTGCCGACAACCAGACGCACAGCGCGCCGGTGAGGCTGATCGGTGTCACCATTTCCAGTCCCACCAGCACCAATGCGGAATGACTTAGAAACAGATAGCAAAAAAATCGGCGCGCGTCGGTTTGAATGATCGCCATGCCCGAGGCATAGAGCGCGGTCAGGAGCGAAAGCGTTCCCATGCTGCGCAGTACCCAATCCGGCGAAATCGGCAGCACCAATCGCACAGCAGCGTAAGCACCGACAATCGGCGTGACAAAGAGCAAAGCCGTTCCAAACGTGGCGCGCTCGAAAAGATCCGTGATCCAGCAGTGGAATGGCGCGATGCCGCTACGAATCCACACTGCCCCTAGCAGCGGCAGCAACGCGAGCAGTTTGTCGGTCTGCGTGCCGCTCTCGCCGCGCTCGACAAAGATCCAGCCGATCACCATCAGCGCGACGAACGCCGCCATGTGGATCGCATAGACCCGTGTGTTCTGCCCTCGAGCGCGCAACTCCAGCAGTGGCGGAAGGGTGCCAATCGCCAAGAGGATGATCACACCCCACGGATCGCGGCAACAAAATGTCGCCAAGATGATCGCTTCCGAAACCAGCGTCAACGCGAAAGAGAAGCGGCGAACCTTGGTGCGCTGCGTGGAGAGTACCGTGAGCAGGTTCAGCAGCGCCACGAGTGGCAGCAGCGGCGCACTCAGTTGATCGAGCACGAAAAACTCGTGTCCCAACACGCGCGACATAAGATGCCAGTGATCAATGACGGCGATCACGCGCTGATCGGAGGTGCGCAAGTAGTGAAAGTCCTGCCAGGCACCTGCAGCACAGAGAAATGTCAGCGTCGTGAAGACCAGGCACCACTTCCGCGCGCGATGAGAATCGCTGAGTTGGCTGACGACAATTGCGCCCATCAAGGGGAGCAGCACCATCATTTCCAGCCAAGGTAAATGCAATTCGCTCATAGTGTTTCTTCCACGGGACTACGCGACGCGGGAACGTGGGGCACGCGTGTGCCGGTCTCCCCGGCGAGCCAATTCGTCCAACCACGTTCCAAACGATTACAAGCGTGCAACACGTAGAGGAACGGCTTCACGAAATAGTCCGACAAACATGCATCAAGGTAGCCGCGCTCCAACGCGACGCGATACCACCAATCGCGAGTGGCTGGACTAAGCCAACGCTCGCCCCAACTTTTGCCGCGGGGCAAATGTTCGCCAATGGCGTTTTCGAGCGTACGCACGTCTTGCAAAATCGATGGCGCGCGCAAGAACTGCAGCGTTCGCAGGCTGGCGTGTCCCAGAATGTGAATCAATGCAATATAACGCAAGCCGCAGCCAATCTCGGCCACGATGATCCCCACCTGGGTGAGCGAAGCAAAGGAGAGAGCACATTTGATGTCGGTCTGCACGCGCACGGCCAAAGTGGCAAAGATGGCAGTGACAACGCCCACCACAACAATCAGCACCCGCAGCAACGGCGAAGCATCGAGAATTGGACTGAAGCGCAGCAACAGAAACGCTCCCAAGTGTACCGAGAGCGCGCCATAAAAGACCGCGCTGGAGGGTGTCGGACCTTCCATAGCGCGCGGTAACCAGCCGGAGAACGGGACCAGTGCCGATTTTCCCATCGCCGCCACCAGCAACAACGCGCCCACCACAAACGCTTGATTGGAGGTAATCGACGTAACACCATCTGGCCACGGTTCGGAACCGAGAAACGCAGAGAACGTCCCTTCGCCATGCAAATGATGTAGCACCACCGAAGCCAGTAGTAGCGCGGCGTCCGAAATGCGATAGACCGTCCAAACTCGCAAGCCATTGCGCACCGGCGAATTGCGTTCGTGATAGTACGCAACGAGCAAAGCGGACGAGAGTCCAACGAGTTCCCAGCCTGCGAACAGTGTTTCGATTGTGCCCGCCAACGAAGTAACGACCATGCCCAGCGCGAACATAGCGTAGAAAACAAAAAAGCGATTGAAGCCCGGTTCGCGGTGCAAGTACTTCACGCCAAACGCGCCAATCGTGCCGCAGAGTATGAACGTCAAGATGACGAACGGAACGGAAAGGCGATCGAAGACAAACTTGATGGCGAAGTGGTAATGCGGTGGAGCGTGCGGATCGCTGGGGTCTGTATGCGCGATGTGTTCTTCGCTAGTTGCGATCGTTAGGGGGTACTTGCTGTGTTCGATCTCCCCGATCTTCACCCAGTTACCCAACTCAATCGGTACATAGCGCGTGTCGAGCGACCATATCATCAAACACAGGATGCTGAGCGATGCCAACAGGCCGAGCGACATCAACACTTTCACTAACTGTCCGACGAGGCGTTCTTTCAACGGCCTGCCCACGAGCGTCGAGAGCCCCAGCGCGGTCAGCAGCACGACCGGCGCGCCGACCACGGTAAGTCCGAGGATCTGAATGAGGACTTCTTTAGGTATCATGGTTATGTGAAAGGAAAAAGCAACAGTTCAGCCTTAACCGCCGATGGACGCGAAACCAAGATGATTCCGCCAACCGCGATACCAATCGATGGAGGAATCGGCATGCGGCAGGTCCGTTGCTTCTGGCGCGTAGGGTTCAAACTTCTCATGGCGGAAGAACTGCAACTTGTTCGAGTGCGGATCGAGAACGGCCAACTGAGCCCAATCGTTGCGCAGAATCTTCGCGACGGTGGGATTTCCATCCATGATGCGGAGCATCGCGTCAGGCGTGCACTCCATCACAAACAAGAGGCGCATCGGTTCGTGGATCTCGACGCTTTGCCAGGGCAGGCCTTGACGCAAATCGCTCGCTGTACCATCCATCACGCCAAGCAACGAGGTGACGTTGTGCGGCAACTTCGTGCCACAGGCCCAGCCAGGAGAATCGACGCTGGAGAAGTAGTATTGCAGATTGATTCCTTGGCAAACCGGCACCACGGCGCTGAGAATGCGGGCCAAGATGGCGCTCTCGGCGTTGTCCGCCAATGGATCGTAGGAGTGCATGAACGCCCGTCGATCCATGTAAAGTCCGCGCACCCGTTGACGGCGACCGACAAAGCATAAGGCATTCGAGGCATTGCCGAACTCGGGCCGCGTTTGCGCTAAATCTTCTGAGCGTCCTTCTACATGCTTGTGTGCTCCCGAGAGTGAGAGACTGAGCGGTGCCGAATCGAAACGTCGGCAGCGCTCGTGCGCGTTGCGCTCGCAAACAACTCGCAGCGTTCGCATCGCGCTCTCGACATCCTTTTGATGCGAAAGCGGTAACAAGTCCAAATCGAGGAACGTGATGGTATCGTCGCAGGTGTTGTGCAGGCCACCGAGAAACACGGTTTCACGCGGGATGACCAGGTCTCGCTTTGCTAGTGCTTCCCGCACGCGAACGTCATTGAGCATCATCGCCAGCGCCCGCGCATTGGGGCTGCCAGCGCTACCAGAACAGGCACCGCAGTCATAGGCCGACTTGTGCGGATTGTTGAGACAGAACGAGCCGTGGCCAAAGAAGATCATTAACCGCGCGAAGTTACTCGTCAGGCCGATGTCGCGCAGCACACGTTCGCCGATGTTGGTCATTTCTTCGAGTGTGAAGCCGACCGCGTCCCCGGCGGAGCCAGGTTCCGGCGTCGAACGTTCCAGCCGCAGGCGAGTCATCGGCGGCGCTTCCACCAGGCGACCCACCGTCTTGCGAATGCGGGCGGTCAAGCGCGGAAACAACACCCGCGCTACCAGCGGCACCGTCGCGAGGACGCCCAGTCCCGCCGTGATAATCGCGCCGCCCCAGACACCGCGGCTGCCAACTTGCACCTGATGCGTCGCCGTACCCAGCACGCGTCGAGTTTTCTGTCGACGCAAATGCTGATCGTTCAGCGAGAAGACGACATCTTCCACGACCCAGTGCTTGGGCATGATCACGATTGGGCAAAGCGCGGCGAAATGTGCATCCGCCACGCCGCGATAGTACATTGCGACACTAAAGAAACCGGCGGCGCCAAACGTTTCCACGTTGGGATCGACTTCCTCTAAGTGGCGTCGAAACGATTCTTCGCGAGCATCGATGCAAAAGGCGGCCTGAAAGCTAGGCGTCCGCACGCGCGAGGTTTCCGCCGCGCAATGGATGGCGATGGCATCGAGCGCTTGCAGGCGATAGCGCCGCTCGAAAGCGCGGTGAAAGACGCGGCGACGTTCAAACCCCCGAAAGGCTTCGAGTTCCCTTACCAACATCGCCCAGCGTTCCTTGGGGATTTGGTACAACAGCGGCGGAGTCCAACTCAAGAGCTGCGCCAGTTGGAAGATCGTGAAAGCACGTTGTTCCACGGTACGCCCGGTGCGCTCGGGAAGTTGCGCCAGCAATGCTTCACGCAAGTCCGCCAATGAACCCTGATAGTTCATCTCGCTGCGCGCCACATACGTTATCGCCAAGCGCTCGAGAATAAGCCGCACGGCGATGTATTCGTCCATCGTGCCTGCGGGAGCGGGAAGCGGCACCCGATCGCCCCGCACAACCATTTGTCGCAACATACTCGCCCAGCCGCGTAATGCCAGCATGTGCGCGGTGAGATACTCACCCCATCGATCATCGGGAACGCCTAGCATTTCCAGCGATTCGCTAATCGACTCCAGCGCGGAATGACCTACGGCGCGAATTCGTTCAATCTCGCCTGCCAGGCCATGCAGCCAGCGATCCGGCGGACCGCCCGATTTGCCATACAAGGCGCAGAAGGATTGAAAAAAGCCACGTTCGCGCTCCGGCAGCGACCAAGGCGCCAAACCTTGATCGGCGTACGCGGCGCAGAAGCGAATCAATAACCCGTGCACGAGCAAGTCGGAATCTTCACCGGTTGCTTCGAGGAGCAAATCGCGATGCCGCGTCGGCGAGGGGGGTACGGAAGTCTCAACGTCGATACCTTGCACGCCTTGTCGGCAGATGCGCCATAGCGCTTGGAGCGCGAGTGATTCCCACGTTTCCGCCGACCATTGTTCGACAGAGTCTTCGCCAAAGTGCGCGATTAAGTCGGCCAACATCTGGCGCGGATGACGGTTGCTTGGATCACCGCCATCGATTGCTTCCCGCATCAACCAGCGGCAAGTCTGCTCGATGAAGCGGTCACGCGAAGCGACAGGCACCTCACCACGCATACGCGTCAGCGCGTCAGTCTCGGCCACGAACCAACGCAACTCTTCTGCGGGACCATCGCGCAGCGGAAATTGCAACATCGCCAGCCGAATCTCGTGCCGCGTACCGAGCGATCCAACCAGGGTATCGGCGTCGTCGCCGAGATCTTCCTCCAAGACCGCTGCCAGATCTTCCGCGCGGATGCGCCCGCGTGCTAGTTTGTCGCGGTACTTCTCTTCGGCCAGGTAAGGATGTGCACCGAACAGGCGGCCCGCCTTGGCGACCCCTTCCTCAAACCGGAGATCCTCAAACGCCTGCAGCGGATTAAGGAACGCGAACGCCCCAATTGGCCCGGCAATCGGCAACAATTCGCCAGCCTGATCGATAATCTGGCTGATGCGTTCCAAGGCGATGGTGGATTGTCGACTTACGTCTGACGACAAACGAGGGGGAGCAATCGTGTTGGGCACGGTAATCACACGCAGCAATCACAGAAGGAACGAACGCGGTAATCGCAGCTTTCACAACGAATCGGTTGAGCCATCGTTTCGGGAGGGAGCGTAAAGAACGCCAAACGAGGCTCATCAATTACGTGCGTACCAAGGAATGAACTTGAGTAGTTAGCTCTGCCGCACGACTAGATTCCACCTTGTACTTTGTACGATGCATCGGCTGACTAGGCCAATAGGCGTGAGATTACAAGTCGTACAGCTTAGGCAAGGAATAAGCGGCCGAAGTAAGCACGGTGCGTAGCGTCGCTGAAGAATCGGTGAGGCTTACTTGACGGTCGTATCGATTGTGCAGACCACCCGAAAGCCAAGTTGGTCGTGACCAGACGACGGATCCCACCGCTCGCGAGCCGCCGAGCCAGGCAAAGCGCGATCACCCCAACTCCCACCCCGCACGACGCGCGAAGAGCCAAAGTCTGCGCCAGGGGGATTTTCCACCAGTTGTTCCGAGTAGTCACCGTGCCAATCCGCACACCACTCCGCAGCGTTACCATGGATGTCGCGCACGCCCCAAGCATTGGGACGCTTCTGTCCCACACGCTGCGCGCTCTTGGGCGTGTTGCCAAAATGCCAGGCGAAGTTTTCCGGACGCACATCACGATCGCCAAATGAGTAATAGGTCTCCGTTCCCGCGCGGCAGATATACTCCCATTGAGCCTCCGACGGCAGCGAATACTCCACACCATCCACGATGCTTAACCATTTGCAGAACGCCACGGCATCGTTCCACGAGATGCGCACGACCGGATGCTCCGCCGTTTGCACGTACGGGGTCGCCAACCAGATGGGCGTGTTGTTCGTGCCGCGGTTACCTCGCCCTCGCCCACGACCAAAGTCGAAGCGATTGTCATCATCCTCATCATCTCGACGTTCGAGTTCGGACGTGTAGCTCGTCGCCTTCACAAATGCGGCGAACTGACCGAGCGTGACTTCCGTGCTGCCCACATAGAATGGCTTCGTGATGCGAACGGTATGCTTTGGTACCGCCCGTCGTTCTTCCTCTGTGTTTGCCGCCTCCGTTCCCATGCGAAATTGCCCCGGTGGAATCAGCATCAGCTTCATTCCCAGCGCGTTGGTCTTCACCACCGGCTGCTTGAGCCACTGCGACCACTTCACTTGCCGATCGCGCGCGATGCTGGCGGCCAGTGGGGCGATGGCCGGTTCGGGTCCGCCCGTCGGTCCTGTCCAAGCCTGATCCAAGCGATTGCTGACCTGCGTGTGGACCAGGCCCATTAACTCGGGCAACGCTTGCTTGTACCAATAGAGCGCACGGCGGAGAAATTCGTTGGCACCAGGCGCATCGGAATGAGCGTACGTCCACCAACGATCGCCGAGAAGTGCGCGCTCGGTCGCATCACTGGCCACCGCTAAATCCGCCGCCGCAATTTGCCCTAATGCCGTATCCGCCGCACGTGCCAGGATTGGCAAACCGGCGGACCAATCGTTCTTGCTCACGCACAAATACTGTCCCAGAAACAAACAGGCTGCTTCGTGATTGGGTTCATCGGCCAGCCTGCGTTCGGCGGCGGCGACCTTAGCGAGCAGTGCTTCAAACTTGACGAGTTCTTCCTGCCGACTGGTCATTTCCTTGATCGAATCGCGGTCGTTGCTCTTGTTGGCGGAGGATAACCCAAGGGTCACCAACTGCCTCGCGAGTGCATAATTTTCACTTGCCAGCGCTTCATCGATGAGCGCGATCGCTTGCTCGGCGATCACGGCATGACTGGCGGTCGCTTTAAGTTGCGGCACCGCCTCGGTGAGCGCGGCCGCTTTCGTGGAGAGACTATCGAGGCCATAACGACTGATAAGATCATCCACCACTTCCAAGAGCAACTTCGGCTGGCCGATTTCAATCGTCAGACCGCGGGCTTCCATCAACAGGACATAGGCACCTGCCGGATCGTCGTTGTACTTGCGCGCTTCTTGCAGCAGTTTCTCCGCGAGCAACTTACGCTGGGGCAGGCTCGTCGCCGCTGCGAAGTCCTTGGCATACACGTCCAACATTGCCTTGCGCGCCAGTGCCACCGCCGCATCATCAGGCAGCAAACTGCGCGCGGCCGGCGCGGGCGTAACCACTTCCGGTTCAGGCGGCGAAGGTTCGGCGAAGGGATCCGTGGTGGATGGGGCCGGGGGCTGCGGTTTGACTGGCGTGCTAACGACATCCGTCTTCGGTTCCGGCGGCGGTGTCGGCATTGCCTTTGGTGGCGGTGCCGGATCAGATTCAATCGCAGGCAGAGGCGCAACGGGTTCAACTTCCGGCGCTGGCGCGGGTTCTGCATCCGGAACTTCGGCGGGTACCTCAGCAGGCAGATCGCGCCGCGGAGCAAGGGGCGGATCGTTGACGACAACTTCCGGCGCAGGAGACGGATTCATTGACGCGATTTGCCGCGACACTTGCCAGCCCACGACGAACACCAGCAAGAACACCAGTCCCGCCAGCGGCAACTGCCAGACCAGCGGTGAATCGCTGCTTAGTTTCGCCCAACTGTAATCATTATTGGAGTCGCCGTCCGCAGAATAGGCCGCCGCCAAAGTTGCCGGAATCGGTTGCGGTGTGGGGAGCAAGTGCTCGACGTCGGCCAGGCTGTCGCTGTTGGGGGTCGTCAGCGGTGCCGGTGGTGGCAATACCGGCGGCGAAGCTTTCGCTGGTTGCGGAGCGAGCGCCGCAAGTTGTTGCCGCAGCTTCTGGTCGTAGGCAGCTTTCTTGGTCTTGTTTAGCAAGCAAACTTGCGCTGCGGCTAGTTCATTGAGAAGAGCTTCGGCGAAGCGATCGTACTGCCCGCTCTGAAAGTTACGGACATAGGCCATTTGCCGATCGGCCGCCATTGCGATGACATCGGGATCGGACTCGAACTCCGTCAGCCCCAGCAAGCGATAGAGGTGCGCAGGCTGATCCTTGGCGGGAATCCCCAACCAGCGATAATATGGATCAAAATCAGCCGACATCGTCGCCTCCTGTCGGCGCTCGCATACCCCTCACCTAGTCTGTTCCTTCTCATTATCTGCTTTTGCCCCCTTAGCAGCAAGCGCAACGCGTGCCGAACTGTACTCATTTCTAACGCGGAGTTTTGGGGAGGACGGATCTACAAATGCGTCGCTTGGTGTAATGGTGCGTCGGGAAACGAGCCGCACGATTGCAGAAGGCAACGCGTCGAGCGTCTATTTGCCTAGGCTAGGCCACGTTTGTCCCGTTGCCATTGGGTGGCGGAAGCACCCACACATCGCCTGCCTTAATCAACACGCATTTCGGGGTGCGCGGATCCGCACTTAGAACTTGGCAGAAGTATGCCATTTCCGAAATTCGCTCAGAAAATCGGTACCGATCAGCGCACTCAGGTCGGCCATCAGGTCCTCAAGCCGTTCTTTATCCAATTCTGTCGAAGCAGGCTGTGGCAGAGGCAACCGCTGCTTCCATCTGAGCGAATTGATGATTCTTCGCCGCAAGAAATCATAGAGGTCGATTGCCGTAGGCGCCCGAATACCAATCGACAAGGAAATGGACTCCTCTTCGTGCGCTTGCGTACGGTGCCAATAGCCTGAGGGAATATATAGCCAGTCACCCACTCCCAGCGTACACGAGTAGCTGGGAGTGATTTCGCGTTCAAAACGCAGATTGTTCGGCATCGTTTCCAAAATGGGCCAGGGGTTCACCGTATTCTTACGCAACTTCCAGTGCTTGCGACCACACGTTTGCACGACAAACACCTCTTCGACATCATAATGCCAGTTCAAACCGCTCGTGTTAGCCGGGGTGCAATAGATATGAATATCGACGGGGCTCTGAAAGATCTCGCGGAAGCCGTCCGCGATGGTCGCTAGTCCACTGTCATGTAATTCGGCGTGACGAATGCAAAGTGTATGGCCGCTGTTCACTAGATCTCGAATCTGTGTAGCGTTCGGAGACTTTGCGTCTGCCCATTGTTTGCCGTCGCGACTGATAATGTAGTCGACGTGGCTGCTTGCGAGCACGTTCTCGATGGAATCCCATTGGGCGTACTGGCTTAAGAACCCAGCAGTCGCATCGATGGCGACAGGTTGGCATAAGTAATGGGTGCTGAGGAACGCGTCCAGGGACAGGGTGCTAAACAGTGGATCGAGCATGAGTCGCCCCGCATTTCCTGATGTATGAATCATCGGGCCCAGAATGGCCAACCTAAGTTTACCGCAAACCAAACCCACTACGCTCCATGCGAGTTAGCAAAGCTAGAGGCCGGAAATGGGTCGCGATTAACATGCGGCAATATGAAGATCACAGGCTAGAGTCGCTTACGCGTGCCGGACTCCTTCGAGGCTCGATCTGCGAGTGGCAGTATCGGTATGAACGACGCTGAAGGAGCCGTCTGTTTCCAATACCACAGCGTCCACGTTGTCGAGGTCTGCTAAGCCTGCCGAGCGGATCGCTGCGCGCACTTCCTCTTCGGCGACTCGCGATTGAAGAAGGGCCTCAGGCAAGAATTCGCCCCGATACAAGAGCATCAGTGGCTCGCCGGTTACCAGTTGTCGAATCCACCGCGATCGAACGCTGTACCAAGTGACCGTAAACTGAAGACCGATTAACAAGGCAAAGGCCAGGACGCCGTCCGCAAAGGCAACATCTTTGGTTAACAGAACGGTGGCCAGCGTCGAACCCAGCGCCACGGTTACGACCAAATCAAATGCATTCATCTTCGATAACGTACGCTTGCCTGTTATTCGCAGTATGGCAATTAGTGCGACATAGGTCAGTACACCGACGACCAATGTGCGAAAAAGGCTTTCCCATCCGCTGAAGAATATCTGTGCCAACTCGCCTCTCCTTCCCCACACGAAGATCTCTCGCCGGCCATTGACTCTTTTAGCTCACAATGACGTCATCACGATTTTAGGGTTTGAGGACGACCTTCACGCAACCATCATCCTTATCTCGAAAGGCCTTATAACCTGCCGGTGCATCGGCGAGAGGTAAACGATGCGTAATGACGGCAGCAGGATCGATCTCGCCTTTTTCAATTCGCTCGGTCAGTGGTTTTAAATAACGATGAACATGTGTTTGGCCCGTCTTCATGACCAGGGACTTATTGATGAAGGCTCCCATCGGCATTTGATCGACATTTAAATACACGCCAGGAACCGAAACGGTGCCACCTTTTCGGCAGGCGATGATCGCTTGTCGCAACGCAGTGGGCCGGTCCGTGGCCAAGCCGACGGACGCCTTAATCTTGTCGTAAACCGCCGGCGTACTGCCCCAGCCGTGAGCCTCCGCTCCCACGGCATCAATGCAGCGATCCGGGCCGCGGCCTTTCGTCATTTCCTGCAGACGCTCTTGAAAGCTCTCTTCGCTTTGCATGAAGTCGATCGTTTCGGCGCGCCCCAGCCTGCGCGCCATTTCCAGGCGTTCCGGCACGTGGTCGATCGCGATTACCCGTCCCGCGCCAAAGAGCCAAGCGCTCTGAATCGAAAATTGACCAACTGGCCCACATCCCCACACCGCAACAGTTTCGCCCGGTTCGATATCGGCTTGCTCCGCAGCCATGTAGCCTGTCGGGAAAATATCGGTCAGAAAGAGCACTTTCTCATCGGGAAGGTCAGCGGGCACTTTAAACGCTCCGAAATCGGCGTAGGGTACTCGCACGTACTCCGCCTGACCTCCGGCAAATCCCCCGAGCATATGGCTATAGCCAAACAATCCACTAGGAGAATGGCCCATGACCTCTTCCGCCATTTTCCGATTTGGATTGGAGTTGTCGCAGCAGGAATAAAGCGTTCTCTCGCAGAAGAAGCAAGTGCCGCAAGCCATGGTGAAGGGGATGACGACGCGGTCCCCCAGGCGGAGTTTTTGGGCCGCGATTGCCCCGGCATCCACCACTTCTCCCATGAACTCATGACCGAGAATGTCGCCCGATTTCATGGTCGGCATGTAGCCATCGTAGAGATGCAGATCGGATCCACAGATCGCCGTGGACGTCACCTTGATAATCGCATCGCGTGCATCTGCGATTTTTGGATCAGGGACATTGTCGACTCGAACATCTCCCTTTCCGTGCCAACATAGCGCTTTCATTGCCTGCAAGCTCCCCGCTTGCGCCTCACCGGCGCCAAGTCCTTTGAAGATCGAGACCGGTCCAAAATCTCGTGCAAGTTATGGGCCAAAGCAGTTCGATCTGTCGCTCAGCGAACGTCTGCGTTTACCGCTTGCCGTCCGAGAGACCGGGGATTGTGATTGATGCACCCAAATTCGCCGACTTTGTGGCCCATGCATAACGCCTCTCCGCGCCGCGCTGGACGTAGATGTTGGCCGCCACAAGTGCAATCTGTTCGATTTGCAACCAACCGCGTGCGAATCTTGTGGCGAAATTGCAGCGATCCTTGCTAGCAGGAAATGGCATGTTTATTGCTGATGGTGAACCGCAGTTGCTACCGGGACATCTCTCCCATATCTCGCCACATTTAGTTCGAAGTCGAGCCATGAAGACGAAGGGTTTCAGTGATTTGTTCGAGTTGGAGTTAAAGGATCTGTACAGCGCCGAAAAGCAGCTCACCAAGGATTTGCCCAAAATGGCGAAAGCCTCCACCAATGAGCAGCTGCGGCGAGCTTTTGAAGATCATTTAGAAGAAACTCAGACGCATATCGAGCGTTTGGAAAACATCTTCGAACAGCTAGAAATCGCCTACGGTCGCGTGGAAAAGTGCAAGGCGATGGAAGGCTTGATTGAAGAGGGTAAAAGCATGCTGGAAGAAGGCTTGGAGCCCAGTGTTCTGGATGCCGGCCTCATCTGCGCCGCCCAGCGTGTGGAACACTATGAGATCGCCGGCTATGGGTGTGCGCGGACCTTCGCGCAGCAGCTTGGCTACAAGGAAATCGCCACCATGCTACAAACTACGTTGGACGAGGAAGGTGCCACGGATAAAAAACTAACCGAGATCGCCGAAAGCGTGGTCAATGCTGAAGCCGAAGCCGAAACTAATACAATGGAGAAGTAGACATCATCACGAGGCGTTGCGAGCAGCTCTGTCGCCTAGGGGTGGACCTAGGCGATTGCGACCACAGTAACCATCCAGCTAGAGCGGGAGCAAGTCCTTAGGACGTTCTCGGTTAACGCGCGCGTTCGTCACCCAACGCTGATACCCTGTGCGGTGACGAGAGGCGATTGGGTGGTCATTTGCACGAAGCGGCATTCGCTTAATCCACGGAACCACGTTTCTTGTCGCCGGGCAAATTGATGGGTGCGGAACTTGACCAGTTGAATGGTTTCCGCCAAATCGCGCTCGCCATGCAGGTACTCGCTGGCTTCACGGTAGCCGACCGCTTGCGCCGCGGTGCGACCAAGCTGACCATGCGCCGCCAAAAGCTGCCGCGTCTCCTCGACCAAACCTGCCGCGAACATTTGCTCGACACGGGCGTCGATTCTCGCATGTAACGTTTCGCGCGGCCAATGCAGGACAAAGACTTTACGGGCAGTGGCGGGATGCGATTCGTCGAACTGCGTTTGCCAATGACTGAGCGGACGGCCGGTCACTTTGGCCACTTCCAGCGCGCGAATCATTCGCCGCGTGTCGTTGGGATGGAGTTTGGCAGCGGAGAGAGGATCGACTTGCCACAAGCGTTCGTGCAGCTTTTTCGTGCCGACGCGGGCAATCTCGTCGTCGATTTGCTGACGAAAGTCCCAATCGGCAGGCGGACCTTGGTACATGCCGCGTAACAACGATTTGAGATAGAGAGGTGTACCACCGACAAAGATTGGCTGCTTGCCGCGCGCACGGATGTCGCGTACTGCCGCATGCGCGGCGTCGATGAATTGGGCGATACTAAAATCGGTGGTGGGATCGACGAGGTCGAGCAAGTGATGCGGCACGGCGGCTTGCTCGGCGACAGTCGGCTTGGCGGTGCCGATATCGAGGCCGCGATAAACGGCCATCGAATCCAGCGACAGAATCTCGCCATCGAGAAGTTGAGCCAGTTCCAGACCGATCTTCGTCTTGCCACTGGCGGTTGGCCCGGTCAGATACCAAGCGTCCACAATCGGGGGCAGGGGACCACTGGGCACATTGTCCGGCGGGGTGGAGGGATCAGTCATGGACCTGAAAGCGGGGGGCAACATGGGGGCATCGCCAAGAAAACGAGGGAACAGCTCTTGCTCTAACCGCTCAAGAAGACTTGGAGATAACCTCGTGAAGATTTTATCAGCGATTGCCAGTCGGGGCGGAACCATCTATCATGGTTAGTTTACGCCCCCTGCGATGGGACGGGTAGGGTGCCAGCCAATCGGGAGAATCGACGTGTCCGCGGTATTCGCACAACTCATGGCCAAAATCGACGAGCGTAAAGCGACCCCGTCGGAAAAGTCGTACACCACGCAACTGCTCAGCGGCGGCGTGCCAAAAATCGGTGGTAAAATCACCGAGGAAGCGGCCGAAGTGGTCGAAGCAGCCGCTGAACCTGACGAACAGGGGCGACGTCACTTGATCCACGAGGCGGCCGATCTTACGTATCACCTGTGGGTGATGCTGGCCCATCGAGGTATCCCCTTGGCCGAATTGGAAGCGGAACTTGCGCGCAGGTTTGGCATTTCCGGCCTGGAAGAAAAAGCCAACCGGCCACCTAAAGAATAGCACCCTACACACTGCCCCCTACACACTTCCCACTCTCCCCCCATGACTAACCTTCGTATTGGTGTTCCCAGCAAGGGACGATTGTCAGAACTCGCCGCCGAGATCATGCAGCAAGCAGGCTTGAGCTTTCGCCGCCAGGAGCGGAGTTTGTTCGCCCGCGTCGCGGATATGCCGGTCGATATCACATTCCTGCGGACGGAGGACATCCCGGTATTGTGTGCGGAGGGGGCGATCGACATGGGAATCACGGGCGGCGACTTGATTCTCGAAGCCGACGTCCCTGTGACGACGCGGCTGGCATTGGGCGTGGGCAAATGTCGCCTGGCGGTGTGTGTGCCCGACGATAAGCGGTATGCCTCCGTAGCAGAGTTGGATGGACATCGCGTCGCGACTAGCTTTCCCAAGATCACCAGCGAGTACTTCGCCAGGCACAACGCGAAGGTGCATCTGGTGCCTCTCTCGGGTTCGGTGGAAGTGATGATTGCGCTGGGTGTGGCTGACGCGATCGTCGATTTGGTCGAAACTGGCAGCACGCTGGCGGCGAATCGGCTGTCGATACTCGATGAGATCGGTCGCTACGAAACGCAGATCATCCAGAACAAGGAGCGCCGCCATGCCGAGCAAGCCGATCGCATCGTGCGTCGCTTGGAAGGCGTAGTGATTGCGCGCAGCTATTCCTTGTTGGAATACAACGTGCCGCGCAACCGCCTGGCCGAAGCGGAGCAAGTCACGCCCGGATTTCGCTCTCCGACAGTCAATCCGTTGGAAGATCCCGATTGGTGCGCGGTGCGAGTGATGGTGAAGCGGAAGGAAGTGATCGAAGTGATGGAGAAGCTCGAGGCGCTCGGAGCTTCAGCAATTCTGGAAACGCAAATTACGAATTGCCGCCTGTAGCCCCGTCGTTGTTCGCTCCACGAACGACAATTGCTACCCCAAGCGCATCCAGATCGCGTTCAAGTACTCGGTCTCGGGGCAATTGGCACCGATCGGATGATCGGGAGCGGCACCCGTTTTGTAGAGGACTTGCATCGGGCGAGGAGCGTGGCGGGCCGACATCCGCTCTGTCGCTGGCGAGATTTGCGGTCCCGCCTGCCAGGAAGCTTGATTCACCAGGCGGGCAAATTCCTCGCCGGGAAGTAAGCCGGCGCAGGTGCAACTGAGCAGTAATCCTCCGGGGGAGACGATTTGCATCGCCAGACGATTCAAATCGAAGTGCTTACGCGTCCCTTCTTCCAGTTCCGCGCGGGAGCGAATTAACTTGGGAGGATCGAGCACGACCACATCGAACTTTTTGTTGTTCTGCAGCAAGTCGCGCATGTACGCGAAGGCGTCGGCCTGCACGAACTTCACACGGGCTTGATTGAGATTCGCATTCTCTCGGGCGAGTTGCAACGGATCTTCATCGAGATCGACACCCACTACTTCCGCCGCGTTGCCGAGTTTTTTCGCCTGCACCGCGAAGCCGCCGGTGTAGCAACAAAGATCGAGGACCGATTTGCCGCTGCAGAACTGCGCGAGCATCTTGCGATTGTCGCGCTGATCGCAGAAGAAACCTGTCTTATGGCCTCCTTCAAAACGAACGCGAAAGCGCGTGCCAAACTCGCTGACCGTGACTTGCTTGGGTAACTCCGGCGACACAATTGGATCGGCCACAAAGCCTTCTTGCGGAAGGGACTGCGGGCTGGTCTGTACGATCGTGTGCTTGGTGCCAAGCAAGGGCGCGAGCCGCGCAAGGAGTTGTTCCGCGCGATAGAACATGCCGACGCTAAACGCTTCCGCCGAGAGCGTATCGCCGAGTTTATCGATCACGAGGCCAGGGAAGCCATCGGACTCGGCGTGTACCACACGGTAGGCGTCGGTGACTTCGTCGAGTTTGAGTGTATCGCGTCGCAGCGCGACAGCGCGCAGGAGCAAATCATCCCAAAAGGCTTCGTCGGGAAGTCGATCGCCCCAACGCACCATCCGCACGGCGATTTCGCTGCGCGGATTGTAGAGGCCATAGCCGAGTAGTTGTCGGTCGCCGTGATAGACGGCGACCCAGTCCCCAGGCTTGGCGTTGTTGTCCACCCGCTCGATCCGTTTTTGGAAGATCGTAGGATGGTTGGTGGCGCTCCGCATGAAGACGGCCGGCAGTGGTTGCTTCGGGTCAGGGCAGAGCGGCATTTCGCTCAACGGGCCGGAGCGAGTTGGACCCGAACGAACAGGTGCCGGGCGTTGCGGGGATGGACGGGGGGAGTTCGAGCGTGGATTCATCCACCTATCGTAGCGTCACGGTGGCGAGGCTGCCAGCGTTGTTCCGTAGAACTAAGCCGTAAACCACTGGTCCCAGAGGTGATCCAGGCGGCGGCAGGCTTCAGCGGGTGGGGTCGCCACGAAGCGGCTATCCGCAACTTCTTCCACCATTTGCCAGCGGCGCAGTTTATCCAGGGCGTCGTGAATTTCGAAATCCACCGGCGTGCCAAGTGTATTTTCCAGCCAACTTTCCGCCGCCCTGTCGAGTTCGCGTTCGGTAAAGCCATGTGGACCCGCGTGTTGCCACAATAACAGATAGGCGAGCAAAGCTTCGCGAAAGTCCTGCTCTTCGGCTTCGTGCAAAACTCGGGCGAGCACGCCAGCATTATTGTCGAGATTTTGATAGTACAGATTGCGCGTGAGATTGAGATGATACTTGTCCTTGGTATGCAAGTAACCAAAAAATGACTTCACGCCGTAGCCAATCGTGCCCACGACAAACACCAGGAACGCCAGCAAGCCATAGATCCCAGCGAAGGCGAAAACGACCGCCCCTTTCGCAATCTTGATGCCAGCCAGTACCAATCCACTCACCGTCGGCAACATGATCTTGCCACGATCGAACCAGGTCATTTGCACATGCGTTCCAGGGAGCAGCATATCGACATCCATCTTCGGCACATTCTTGAACAGCTTGATGAAGACCGGCAGGCCGTGTGTGTTGGTGCGAGGATGGCGACTAGCGTGCTCGTGCGTCTCCTCGATCTTTAGGCGAAAGATCACCGCCAGCCGTTTGAAGATGGGAATCTCAATCACTTCCGTGCGCATCCAATTCCACCAGCGCCGGCGGACGCGTCGCGCAACCGTGTCGCCCCGCGCATACACTTCCAACTTCTCAAAGTGTGAATGATCAACATGCAAGTTTAAGCCCCAGTCGGTCGCCGCCTGCATCGCCTCGTCGATATCCGCTTGCGAAAGCTGGACGAAGTTCGCGCTGATCAGCAATTCGCGGAATTGCACGAACAGCTTAACGAGCTGCGTTTCGCCATCCGCCTGGGCCAGCGCCGCCGAAGCCGCCAGGTCGCTATCGGGATCAAACGGCGCGTATGAATCGCACAGGGCGTTGAAGCGCTCGTGATAGGTGTGATGCACCACCGCATCGAGTATGCGGGCGAGCGCGGCCAGTTCGTCGCGCTCCTTGGTCGACAGCGTCTGATTCCACAGCGCCAGCAGATCTCGCTTGCGTAGCGGGATGAAATGCTCGCGCGTCACGCTGGGATGCGCGGACGAGAGTAAGTCTGGCTGTTCGGGGGGCGACGACGTGCCAGTGCGTACCATGAACAACAGCCGCTTTTCGCGGGAAAAGGTGAAATCGAGAGGTTCGGACTGCTCCGATTGTAGGGCAACTGCCGGTTGCTCGCGATGGCGGTTTTTGTAAGGCATGTTTAAGGAGCAACGTTAATGGCATCGCTGTTTTCCCCCACGACCGAAAATCCTTATGGCCGCTCCCCAATTGCTGCATATCAAGTCGCTGGCACAACTTCGTCAACTCGGCGAAGCCTGGGACGACCTGTGGCTGCGCAGCGCCGCGACGCTTCCCACACTGCGTTTGGAACATCTGGAACATTGGATTGAGACGTTCGCGCCTGGCAGTGCGTTTCGCGCGCTGGCCGTGGAACAGGACGGACGCCTGTTGGCCGCGTTGCCGTTGATCGCCAAACGCTTGCGAGGCGTGATGACGGTCGGCATGATGCCGAGCAACGAGTGGACCCCTGCCGCCGACCTGCTGCTCGATCGACAGGTTGATGTGAATGCGACGCTGGACCTGTTAGTCTCCGGCGTGCCGCAATTGCCTTGGTCGCTGTTGTGGCTGGACGCTTGCCTCATCGATCAACCGCGTTGGCTATCCTGGCGGGCAGCTTGCGAGCGCGCCGGCCTGAGCATAGTAGAACAAGAGCGTTTTCGCATACCGCGCACGGAGATCGAAACTGAGTGGGAGAGTTATCGCCAGAGTTGGTCGCGCAATCATCGTCGCAATATGACGCGGTATCGTCGCAAGCTGGCCGACGAACGGGGCGAAGTGGCCTTGCGCATGTTGAGGCCCACGAGCAGCGCCGAGATCGGGCCGCTGTTGCGGCGCGGCTTTGCAATCGAGGATCGCTCATGGAAAGGGGCGGCGGGATCTTCCGTGCTCCGCTCGCCGGGAATGTTTGATTTTTTCATACAACAGGCGGAACGACTGGCGGCGCGCGGTGAACTGGAAGTCGCCTTTCTCGATCTCGCCGGCGAACCGATTGCCTTTCATTACGCTTGGAGCGCAAAGCAAGTTTATCATCCATTCAAGATTGGCTACGACGAAGCCTATGGCGAGTATTGCCCTGGACAATTGCTGATGCACGATGTGCTGGAGCGAATGTTCCTTTCCGGCGATTATCGGCGTTTGGATTGCGTCGGACCGACATCGCCTGCCACGGCGAAATGGGAAACGACCGAGTACATCGTCGGCCGACAAGTCATCGCGCCGCGACGCCTGGGAAGCCAGGCGGTGATGTATGCCTATCAGCATCTATGGCCGACGCTGCGTCGCTGGAGTCAAGGGGCCAGTTGGTCGCCGTCGCCAGCTCTTCCCGGGACCGATGAAACGTCACGAACGGCACCTAAGGAGGGCGCGGAGGAGGCTGTCTCCTGACGCAATCCCGCATAATCTGCTAGGCTGGATCGCCCACAGTGTTTCCTTGAAGTTGCCAACGGAGTGAGTGGCCATGCAGCCAGCGTCGGTGATTCGTGCGGTTTGTTTCGATCTCGATGGCACGATGTTCAACACGGAAGATATGTACTGGGACGTCGGCCAGCAGTTGCTCGCACCGCACGGTAAGACAGTCACGCGCGAATTGCTCGATCAAATGATGGGCCGTCCTAGTCGCGTGGCGTTGCAGATCATGATCGACTGGCATGGCTTGCAAGTGACCGTGCCGCAGTTGCAAGAGCAGACAAAGCAGATCTTCACCACGTTGCTGGGCGAACGACTCGCGCCGATGCCGGGCTTGATGGAGTTGCTCGCCGCGCTCGAAGCCGCCGCCATTCCTAAAGCGATCGCCACCAGTAGCGGGCGAAGCTATCTGAATGATGTGCTCGGCAGATTTGACTTATCGGAGCGCTTCGCCTTTGCGCTCACTGGCGATGACGTCCAGGATGGCAAGCCACATCCTGAAATTTATCTGGCCGCTGCCGAGCGACTGGGTATTCCGCCAGCAACAATGATGGTGCTCGAGGACAGCGAGAATGGTTGCAAAGCGGCCATCGCGGCAGGCGCGTTCACCATTGCCGTCCCCGGTGATCATAGTCGTGCGCACAACTTTGCTGGTGTCGCCTTCACGGCCGAGGGTCTGCATGATCGTCGCATTTATGAAGCGCTAAGCTTGGTATGAGGTAACGCCGTGATGCCCTCCGAATACTGCTTGTTGCCAGCCAACACCAATCAAGCGCGCGGTCTGGCGCGGTTTGCGATCGACTTCATCGCTGGCAAGTTTCACCCAGGTGAAGCAACACTAGAGCAGGTGCAACGCTTTCATCTCGATAGCGTCGGTTGCGCCCTGGCGGCCTTGGCGATCGGTGCCAACGCGCCGCGCGTGTTGCGCGCCGAAGCGCTCGAGTACACGCGTCGCGATGATCAGCCGGGAGCGTATTGTTTTGGTTCGACAGTGCGCGTCGCGCCGGAGAAAGCCGTGGTCGCGAATTGTGCCGCAGTCCGGGAACTCGACGCCAATGGCACCAATTTTGGCTTCAACCCCAAGTTCGGCCAAACCGCCGGCGAGTTTGGCCATAACGATTTCTATCCCGTTGCCGTCGCCGGCGCGCAAGTGGCGGAGCACGATGGTCGCACGCTGCTGCGTGCCATGCTTTGCTTGGATGAAATTCGTGGCCGACTAGCCGAAGCCTTTTCGCTCAAGTCGCACAAGATCGATCACGTCCTGCATGGTGCTATCGCGAGCGCCGCCGTTTATGGAGGGCTCGTCGGCGCGTCCGAAGAGCAAATCGAGTCGGCCATCGGCCTGGTAGTGGCGCACTATATTCCGTTTCGCGCCATTCGCCATGGTGAGCAACTTTCCGATTCTAAAGGTGCTTCCGCCGCCATCAGCGCGGAAGTCGCCGTGCTGGCGGTGCAACGAGCGCTGCGGGGCTTTGTCGGACCGGCCGATATCTTCCGCAATCCGCAGGCGATCTTTTGCCTGTTCGAGAAGCCCAAAAAGAAGAAGTTTATTAGTCCCTTTGATTTGCGACTATCGATCAGTGGCGACGACTTCGCGGTGAACGGAATGCACTTCAAACTGGGACTGTACGAGCATCAATCGGCGGGAGCCATCCAAGGTTTGATAGATTTGTTATGCGGTTGCCCTGCCCTGCTGCGCGACCCCGACGAGATTGAGCGCGTTCGCATTACGATCTACGAGCCAGCCTACAGCATCATTGGCGATCCGGCCAAACGCGATCCGCGAACCCGACAGAGCGCCGACCACTCCATGCTCTATATCATCGCGACGCTACTGCGTAAGGCGATTGAGAAGCAAGCTGTTGGTTGGAGCGAATTAATGTTGTTGCCTGAGGATTATGACACGCCGGCGTTGCATCAATACGTAACGCGGCAACTGATGCGAAAGATCGAGTTCCTTCCCGGCGGCCCAGAATACGACGCGCAATATCCTGATGGCATTCCGACTTGCGTCGAAATCGAACACGCGCGACTGGGACGCCTGTCATCGGGCTTGATCAAGTATCCCGCCGGCCATGCCCGCTGCACCAGCGTCGATTGGTCGCCGATCTTGCGGGAGAAATTTCGCCGATTGGCGACACTAGGTGGCGCCAACCCGGTGGAAGTGGAGGAGCAGGTGAGTCATTTAGGGGACAAATCACCGACCGAAGTGCGTTCCCTATACGAATGACCGCGGTTCAATAGATAGGTACAAAGAGCCCACCCGAGCGCAAGAGCCAGACAACGATCGCAAGTGCCACCGATTCCATTGCAATCAATATCAACAACAAGCGCAAACTAAAACGCCTGCGACCAATCGCATAGCTGCCAAAGACCATCGGCAGCCAAACAGG
This sequence comes from Pirellulaceae bacterium, assembly GCA_041752355.1. Taxonomy (GTDB): domain Bacteria; phylum Planctomycetota; class Planctomycetia; order Pirellulales; family Pirellulaceae; genus JAEZGD01. Next base: position 23,919 of record JBGSHH010000150.1, read on the forward strand.
CAGCGAAATTCCCGCGGCCAGCAACAACAGCACACAAATTCCAAACGCGCCGATCTCATCCATAGCAGGATTATATCGGCCTCCGACTTCGCTTACATCCAGATTGATAGTCCCTTGTTCGGTCTCCTCAATATCAACAAACCGGTCGGTTGGACGTCGCGCGATGTGGTCAATCGCGTCTATCGCATCGCCCGGCCTTATAAAGTGGGCCACGCTGGGACGCTCGATCCCCTCGCCACCGGCGTGCTCGTGATTTGCATCGGCCAGGCGACACGACTGATCGAATATGTGCAGCAGCAACACAAGCGCTATCGCGGCACATTCCTGCTGGGGCGCGAAAGCGACACCGAAGATATCACCGGCGTAGTGGTAGAACTCGACGATTCCCCGCAGCCATCGCTGGCTGATTTGCAGGGCGTGTTGCCACAATTCACCGGCTCGATTCAACAGCATCCTCCCGCTTATTCCGCGATTCACGTGCAAGGCAAACGTTCGTACAAGCTCGCTCGAAAGGGAAAGGCAGTCGCATTGCCTTCGCGTGCGATTGACATTTTCGCCTTGAATATCGTCAGCTATAACTATCCCGAACTGGTGCTCGATATCCACTGTGGCAGCGGCACCTATGTCCGTTCGCTCGGTCGCGATATCGCTCAATCCTTGGGAACCAACGCCGTCATGTCGGCACTCGAACGCACCGCGATTGGCATGTTCTCGATCGACGACGCGCTCGATCATGAGACGCTCACGACGCCACAAGTGGAAGCATCCTTGCTTTCTCCCCTACTGGCCGTTGAGCAGCTTCCCAAATTAGCCGTGAACGACGAAGAAGTGATACGACTCGTCCACGGCAAACTACTGCTTCGACCCGCACACAACATTACAGGCGAAGTCGCTGCGGTGGATGCGCTCCAACGACTGATTGCGATTGTGTATCCCATCGATGCCGATCAGTTGAAGATCTTACGCGCCTTTCCGCCGCGATAATCGTCACACTTGCTACTTTCGCCACACGATGTTGCCAAATCGCCTCAATTCACAGGCGATGTTGCTTTCCGGCAACGAATCGGCGTCTATGTTTCTACTGGTGGTTCAGTTAGCGGCGATTATTCCAAACGCTGCCGATTGGTCCAGCCAGGTAAACGGCACGGCTGCCGACAAAGAACTTGTGTTTGGTGGCCGGATCGTGCCGAAGACCACTCGGTACATTTCACGGAACGTTCTGGGCACGGACGCGCCCACGGCCAGCGGCGACGATTTGTAACGCCGCAAACTGAACGAACCGGTTCGCGTCTATGTTCGAAAACCGTGACCTGCGCACCGACCTGGTAGCGCTGGCGTTAGCTGTCTTCACGCTGTTCCTCGGCGTGTCGCTGCTCACCTATAGCCCGGCTGATCCCGTGCAAGAGGCCCTCGGCCTGTTGACCGGTCTCTATCAGCCGGATGTGTTGCTCTATCCGCAGCATGAAACCGTCCACAACGCTTGCGGTCGTTGGGGAGCGGTGGCTGCGGACATCGCACTAAATCTCTTTGGCGTGGGCGCCTATTTTCTCGTTGGTTCGCTCGCGATTGTCGCGATCAAGCTGCTGCGCCGTGAAGTGATCGATGTTCCTTACTTGCGCGGTGCCGGTTGGTTGGCGGCGCTGGTGGGCTTCACTACGCTCGCTCAAACGAT